>NZ_DLNT01000060.1:0-9336 GCF_002477055.1 Clostridium sp. UBA7503 | reverse complement strand
CAAAGACCATTTGGTTTTCATCAATCTACCGACTGACTACTTTTTAAATTTTATCACCATCGTTTTGTTATGTCAATAACTTTTTAAACTTTTTAAAACTTTTTTGTTTAAACCCATTTTTAAAGTTATCTAGATTTGAACTTTGAAGTTCGCATCACTTAGTGACGAGATTTATAATATCATAGGGTTTGCTTTCTCTTCTTAACTTGTGTAATTATATATAAAAATTATCCTTTATTTGCTCTAAATTTCTTATTTTTTCTCTAATTTACATGTATTGATACACTTGGTTAAGTTTTTTTAAATTTATTTATGATATGCACTATAGTACTAATTAATTATATGTTTTTTATCTATAAAATCTTATAATCTACTCTGAGCATATAGATTTAAAATAAATAGTTACGTATATAAATTGAAAACTAGTTATATATACCTAGTTAAATAGTTGTTCTATCCATGATGGTTTCAAAGAGATTTACCATTTGTATACCCAGATTACAAGAGATGTTAAAATATTAAGTACAATAGAGTGTCACTACTACTTATAACTAATCTAATAATCTAATATACTCTTCTTATAGTATTCTTTACAATTCAATTGACATTATGATTAAAAAAGTATATTCCTAGAAAACAGCAAATCAAAACTGCGTTTACTGCGTTCTAGGAGTATATCTTTCTATTATTAAGTTAATACAAAGTATTATAGATATATATTTTTTAATAATGCTCTATTACTTTAAATTCTTAACAACTTCTTTAAACCTATTTCCTCTAATCTCAAAGTTTTCAAACATATCAAAGCTTGTGCATGCCGGGGCTAATGCTACTATGTCTCCGCTTACTGATATTTCCACTGCTTTATTTACAGCTTCTTCTAACGTATCAACCATATAAATATCAACATGAATACCCTTTTCATTTTTTAATTTGTCAAAAACTTTTTTAATTTGTTCTTTAGCTTCCCCAAGCAAAATCAATGATTTAATATATGGATATCCTTCATATGCTAATGGATCAAAAGGAACTTTTTTATCACGTCCTCCAGCAATTAATACTACCGGTTTTTCAAAAGCTTTTATACCTGCTAATGTTCTAGTAGGACTTGAAGCTATAGAATTATTATAGTATTCTACATCTCTATAGCTTCTTACAAATTCATTTCTATGTTCTACACCTTTAAAAGTAATTGCGACTTCTCTCATATATTTTACATCCACATCATCCATTATCAAAGCGAAGGCTGCTAATAAATTTTCTATATTATACATACCTTTAAGCAATACTTCACTTTCATTACATACCTTTTTACCTCTAGCAAAAAGATTTCCATTTTTATAGTAAGCTCCATTTTCTATAACACTATTTCTACTAAAAGTATAAAGATGCCCACTTTCTTCCCCTTTAATATTTCTTGTAACATCATTATCTTCATTTAACACCAATAGGTTATCTTTATTCTGATATTTAAATATATTCTTTTTAGAATCTATATATTCTTGTAAATCTATATGCATATCTAAATGGTTAGGTGATAAATTTGTAATTAAAGCTACTTCTGGAGATGTATCCATAGTCATAAGTTGAAAACTTGATAATTCAAGAACAACCTTATCATCTGGTGATATTTCTTCTATTTTTGTGAATAATGGAGTACCTATATTCCCTCCAATCCAAGTTTTGAAACCTGCGGCACTTAAAATACTATATACTAAAGATGTAGTTGTTGTTTTTCCGTCACTTCCTGTTATACCGTATACTTTAGCAGGACAATATCTTAAAAACTCCTCCATCTCAGATGTTATATATGCACCTTCATTTTGGGCTATAGTTAATTCTTTACTATCAATTCTCATAGACGGGGTTTTAAAGATGACATCAAAGCCACGCAAATTAGTTAGATATCCTTCTCCCAATTCAAATTTAACTCCTTTGCATTGATACTTGTCTACAACTTCTTTAAGTTTTTCTATATTCTTTTTATCAAATGCAGTTACTTTAGCTCCTAATCCAATAAGGAACTCTATAAGTGGTATATTGCTTACCCCTATTCCTACTACTGCTACATTTTTATCCTTAATAAACTTCTTAAACTCACTAAAATTTCTTTTCATTCTTATTCCTCCAGTACCGCCATATATTAGCTTACTTCTATACTATAATTATATCATTACATTAGACTTAAAAAAACTCTATGAAAAATACTTATTCTACTTATTGCAAAAGTTCCCCTATTTTCTTTATTTTCGCCTATTTTCCCCTTGTATCTGCTAACTTTCCATTGTTTTTTCAATTTAATTTATTATTTTTCAAAAAGCTATTGCTATGAATTTTTCAATATGATATAATCTGTTTGTGCCGTAAGTAAAGGTGTTAAAACTTTTCCCCAAAGGTTTAACATTGCACATAACATATCCCCATGATTAAACCCTATTTTTTACCGGATGCAAATCCGGTTATTTTTTTATTCGTTTATATAAATTTCCAGTAATGAACCCTTAAATACAATTTCTATTTAAATTTTAGACTACAATACGTTTTTTAAACACACTTAATTTATCATACCAATATATTTTTACTTTACATATTCAACTTATTATATTCTTTACTATAAAATAACTCCAAGCAAATTAATGCCTAGAGCTATTTTAAATCCATATAGACTTCTATTAGAATTCCATTTTTTCTTCTATATAAGATACTAGATTACTTATTGGCATTCTTACTTGTTCCATAGTATCTCTATCCCTTACTGTAACAGTTTCGTCTTCTACAGTGTCAAAGTCAATAGTAATACAGAATGGTGTTCCTATTTCATCTTCTCTTCTATATCTCTTTCCTATGCTTCCAGCCTCATCATAATCTACATTAAACTTTTTAGATAATATTCCATATACATCAATAGCCTTTTCACTTAATTTCTTACTAAGTGGAAGTACCGCGGCCTTAAATGGTGCTAATGCTGGATGAAGATGCATCACTGTTCTAACATCTCCGCCTTCTAGTTCTTCTTCATCATAAGCTTCACACAAGAATGCTAATGCAACTCTATCAGCTCCTAATGATGGTTCTATACAGTATGGTACATATTTCTCATTAGTAGTTGGATCTAGATAAGATAGCTCTTCTCCTGAATGTTCCATGTGTCTTTTTAAGTCATAGTCTGTTCTATCAGCTATTCCCCAAAGCTCACCCCATCCAAATGGGAATAAAAACTCTATGTCACAAGTAGCATTACTATAGAATGATAGTTCTTCTTTTTCATGATCTCTAAACCTTAGATTTTCCTTACCCATTCCCAAGTTAAATAAGAAATTCTTACAATACTCTTTCCAATATTTAAACCACTCTAAATCAGTTCCTGGCTTACAGAAAAATTCAAGCTCCATTTGCTCAAACTCCCTTGTTCTAAAGGTAAAGTTACCTGGAGTAATTTCATTCCTGAAAGATTTACCTATTTGAGCTATTCCAAAAGGCACTTTCTTTCTTGATGTTCTTTGAGCATTTTTAAAGTTTACAAATATACCTTGAGCTGTTTCAGGTCTTAAATATATTTCATTTTTACTGTCTTCAGTTATGCCTTGGAAAGTTTTAAACATAAGGTTAAACTTTCTTATATCTGTATAATTCATTTTCCCACACTTTGGACAAACCACATTGTGTTTTTCAATATATTCTTTATACTCTTCATTAGTCCATCCATCAGCTACAGCTACTTCTGCTCCTTCTGAAACCATATGATCTTCAACTAACTTATCAGCTCTAAATCTAGCCTTACATTCTTTGCAATCCATTAATGGATCAGAGAATCCACCTACATGACCTGTAGCTACCCAAACTTCTGGATTCATCAATATAGCACAATCCAAACCTATATTATAAGGATTTTCTTGAACAAACTTTTTCCACCATGCTTTTTTAACATTATTTTTAAATTCCACACCTAAAGGACCATAATCCCATGAATTTGCAAGCCCTCCATAAATTTCAGACCCAGAAAATATAAATCCTCTATTTTTACATAAAGCTACCATTTTATCCATAGTTAATTCTTTTGCCATATTCATTACCTCCATCAATGTTTTTTATTATTAATTGCAATTAACAAATTAATATTTGTAAATAAAAAAACTTTAACCAATTAAGGGACGAAATTAATCCGCGGTTCCACCCTTATTAGCTAAAGCTCATCTTTAAAATTTATCACTAACTCAAAAGCTCCCTTCATAATATTGATATGATGATTTACACCCACCATCATCTCTCTTTAAAATCTTTATTACTACTCTTCTTTATCATCGTTATTATTTAGTTTTTAATAATATTATAATTCAATATAATATTAAAATATAAATATTATTTTGTTATATTATTTACTATAACAAAATAAGCCGACTTAAAAGCCCGCCGTAAGTTATCTTATAAAAATGGCTCCGCGAAGAGGATTCGAACCTCCAACCTATCGGTTAACAGCCGAGTGCTCCACCGTTGAGCTATCGCGGAATATTTAATTCATATCTAGATTATAGCATATTTAATGTAAATTTCAACACTATTTTATAAAATTTAAAAAATAATTTCTTGCACTTACATTATATCAATACTTTAATATTTTATCCAGAAATATTTTTAATATGCAATAATTATTTAATATATAATATCTCTTTACTTATATTATATATTAAATTAACACCTTAACATTTTACCCAAAAATTACTTCAATATGCAATAACTTTTGGGTAAAATTATTTTTTAAATTATATATTATTGTAGAGGTTTCATTGTTGGGAATAGTATAACATCCCTGATAGATACTGAATCAGTTAAGAACATTACTATTCTATCTATACCAATTCCAAGTCCACCTGTTGGAGGCATTCCTACCTCAAGAGCACTCATGAATTCCTCATCAATTAGATAAGCCTCATCATCTCCAAGCTCTCTTTCTTTTGCTTGTTGTTCAAATCTTTGTCTTTGAACTATAGGATCGTTAAGCTCTGAATAAGCATTACAAACTTCTCTACCATAAACAAATCCTTCAAATCTCTCAGTAAAGGCTTCATTACCACGTTTTTTCTTAGTTAATGGTGATATTTCTACTGGGTAATCACAAAGGAATGTTGGTTGAATTAAATGTTCTTCAGCATATTCTTCAAATAAACCATTTAATATATCTGCCTTTGTACAATCTTTTAATTCCTTTATAAATTCTAAATGTTTTTCTTTTGCAATTTGTCTAGCTTCTTCATCTGTCTTAATTTCATTGAAGTCTACACCTGCATATTCCTTTACAGCATCAATCATAGTAATTCTTCTCCATGGTGGTGTAAAGTCTATTTCAGTTCCTTGGTAATTTACTTTAGTACTACCATGAACTTTCTCACAAGCATATGCAACTAATTCTTCTGTTATTTTCATCATATCGTTATAATCAGCGTAAGCTTCATATAATTCTATCATTGTAAATTCCGGATTGTGTCTTATACTCATTCCTTCATTTCTGAAGTTTTTACCCATATCATATACTTTTTCAAGTCCACCAACTATACATCTTTTTAAGTATAACTCGGTAGCAATTCTTAAATACATATCTATATCTAAGGTATTATGATGAGTTACGAATGGTCTTGCAGCTGCTCCTCCAGCTATAGGAGATAAAATAGGAGTCTCCACTTCTAAGTATCCTCTATTATCTAAGAATTCTCTTACAGCTTTTATAATTTTTATTCTATTAATAAAAGTATCCCTTACATCTTTATTCATTACTAGGTCTACTTCTCTTTGTCTATATTTTAAATCCGGATTTTTAAGACCATGCCATTTTTCTGGAAGTGGTTTTAATGATTTAGAAATTAAAGTCACTTTGCTAGCTTTAACAGAAGTTTCACCTGTCTTTGTTACAAATGGTATACCTGTAACTTCTAAAAAATCACCTATATCAAAAGTTTTTGCATCTTTAAACTGTTCTTCTCCAACCCTATCAAGTCTTATATATACTTGCATTTTACCAGATCTATCATGAATATCGCAGAATCCAGCTTTTCCTTGAATTCTTTTAGACATAAGTCTTCCTGCAATTGTAACTTCTGTTTCCTGAAGTTCTTCATAGTTATCCTTTATTTTTTTAGCCTCATGAGTTCTTTCAACTTTATATACGTCAAAAGGGTCTTTTCCTTGTGCTTGAAGATCAGCTAGTTTTTGTCTTCTTATCATTACTTGTTCATTATATTCAGCTTCTTGAGCTTGTAATTGTTCATTATCTACTACAATTTCTTGTGAATTATCATTGTTAACTTCTGTAGCCATAGACCATTCCTCCTAGTTTCTCATTTATGATTATCTATTAATTTCCAACACTTTATACTTGTTAATTCCATCTGGAGTTGATACTTCTACAATATCCCCTGGTCTTTTCCCCATAAGAGCATTTCCAACAGGGGACTCATCTGAAATTTTATTTTCATAAGGGTCTACTTCAGCAGATCCAACAAGATAAAACTCTATTTCTTCATCAAATTCATAATCAAACACTTTTACACTTGTGCCTATACTAACTATATCCTTGGGAATTTCACTTTCATCTACCACAGATGCATTTCTTAGCATATTTTCAAGTTGAATGATTCTTCCTTCTACAAATGCTTGCTCATTCTTTGCTTCGTCATACTCTGAATTTTCACTTAAATCTCCATATCCTAAAGCAACCTTTATCTTTTCCGTTATTTCCTTTCTTTTAACAGTTTTTAAGTACTCTAGCTCATCTTCAAGCTTCTTTATTCCTTCGTAAGTCATCACGTATTTTTTAGCTTCGCTCATTTTTCTCTCCCCTTCAATCTTACTAAATAATTCTATATCATTATAAATACTCAATTGTATCATATATAGTCTCTATAATCTTTGATTAATTATAAAACAGCTACAATTCCTTGTCAATAAAGGCATATTTATATTAAAAATACCACTTTTCATAATTCAATTTATATTTTTCTAATAAACCATACATTTCATCATAGGATATAGCATAGTTGATTTTATCTTTAATTTCGGTACAATTTCTTAATCCCTTAATATACCATGCTATATGTTTTCTCATTTCTCTTACAGCCTTATTTTCATCAAAGAACTTTACAGCTCTATTCAAATGAGTTATGCACATATCTATTCTTTCTACATCAGTAGGCCTTACTATATCATTGCCATCAATTCTTTGTTTTATCTCTTTAAATATCCAAGGATTTCCCATAGCACCTCTCGCTACCATTATACCATCACAATTAGTTTGTTTCCTCATATTTATAGCATCTTCTACCTCAAAAATATCACCATTTCCAATGACAGGTATAGAAACAGCTTCCTTTACTTGCTTTATTATATCCCAATCTGCCTTACCTTCATACATTTGTTCTCTAGTTCTTCCATGCACCGTTATAGCATCTACTCCTGCATCTTCTAAATACTTAGCAAACTCCACAGCATTTATGCTATTTGAATCAAAACCCTTTCTAAACTTTACTGTAATAGGCTTATCTGTAGACTTCTTCATTTCTTTAACAATTTCGCCAGCAAGCTTAGGATTTTTCATCAAAGCAGAACCTTCTCCGTTTTTAACTATTTTCGGTACTGGACATCCCATGTTTACATCTATAATAGCAACTCCATCCATACATTGAATAGACTCACAAGCAAATGCCATTATCTTTGGCTCACTTCCAAATATCTGTAATGCAACCGGCTTCTCTTCATCACTTATTCTCATAAGAGTTCCGGTATTTTTACTATTATAATATAACCCTTTCGCACTAACCATTTCTGTATAAACTAGTTCACATCCCATTTCTTTACATATGCCTCTATAAGCTATATCAGTAACTCCTGCCATAGGAGCTAGAAATACAGGATTTTTGAAGCTTATATTTGAAATTTTCATTCTATCACCTATTCTCTGTTCTTCTCGTATATAATCCTAAGTCCTTCTAAAGTTAAGAATGGTTCAACTTTATCTATAGATTTTGATCCCTCAGCTATAAGATTAGCAAGACCTCCTGTAGCTATTACCATAGGATTTTCCTCACCTAACGCTATCATTTCTTCTTTAATTTTACTTACGATAAAATCAACTTGACCTATATAACCATATACAATACCTGCTTGCATACTAGCTACTGTATTTTTACAAATAACTGTTTCCGGTTTTATAAGCTCTACTCTTGGAAGTTTAGCAGCTCTTTGGAATAAAGCATCTGAGGATATTTTTATACCTGGCGATATAGTTCCACCTATATAATCTCCATTAGCAGCTACTGCACAAAAAGTAGTTGCAGTACCAAAATCTATAATAACTAATGGTTTTTTATACATTTCATGAGCTGCTACTGCATTAACTATTCTATCTGCTCCTACTTCTTTAGGATTATCATATTTTATATTTATTCCAGTTTTTATTCCCGGACCTACTACTAGAGGTTTTTTGTTAAAAAACTTTCTAACCATATGTTCTAGGGAATACATTATATTGGGAACTACTGATGAAATAATAACTCCTGATATATCACTAACCTCTAGCTTGTTGTAAGCAAAAAGCTGTGCTACTTCTATCATATATTCATCAGAAGTTTTTCTATTATCTGTAGATAATCTCCACTCAACTATTAATTCCTCATTCTTATAAATACCTAATACTATATTAGTATTTCCTACGTCTAATACGAATATCATAATCATGTCACCTCTATATAATTAAAAGCAGCTTTTAAGCTGCTTTTTAAATGTTCCTAATTATTATAACACATTTAACACTTTAACTATATAACTTAATTAACTTTTTTAAGTTAATACTACTTAATGTGTTAATGAATTTTATGTAATACCACTGTAGACTACTCTATTATGTTTTATATTAGATTATTACTATTTATTATATCCAACTCATCTTTAAAAATCTTATATAATTCTCCTTTTAATGTTCCATCATTGGAATTATTCATAATATTCAGATATATTTTTTTTAAATTTTCCTCTTTTTTATTTATGTAATTCCTTCTAATATTTTTTTCTTTTTCCTTACCATTGAACATCGACCCCTACCTCCCTATAATATTTTTTAAAGTCTCTACATGATTATTATGTCTTACAATAGAGTCCTGTGCCTTGTTGTCAATTTCTTGAACAGGTATGTTTGTCAGATAACTTTTATAACTTTTAATAATCTCATTTTCTTTTTTAATTAGAGATTGAATCGTTATATCCTTCATAATAATCGCCTCCTTTTTTTATTATTATCAAATAAAAAAGGGTATATACCTTTATTTAAAATAAAATGTACCCTATATAGTA
>NZ_DLNT01000021.1:0-277576 GCF_002477055.1 Clostridium sp. UBA7503 | reverse complement strand
TTTAATTTTCAAAGACCATTTAATTTATCGCTTACTATTAACGACTTTTTTAGTTTACTACATAAACTTTATATTGTCAACAACTTTTCAAAAACTTTTAATTTTGATTTGATGTTTAACTGTCATTGTATCGCTCAGCGACAAAACATATCTTATCATGATTATTTAGTAAATTATTTATAATTAAATATCATTAATTAAATTTATAACTATTTTTCTTTAAAATTCATTATTTTCCTTAACTATTCATGTATTGATACACTTGGATATGTGTTTGTATTATTTGAATAGATAATAATATACATATGATATCTTACCTATATTTAAATTAACAATATATATGAATTTACATATTGCAAAACAAAATAAAAGAAAAGGACTTTCTTAAAATAGATAATTCCATTTTAAGAAAATCCTTTTCTATTTGATAATAAATTAATCAATTTACTCTAAAGTCTTATCATTACTTTCTTCAAGTTCATCACTCTCTTCTAAGTCATCACTTTCATCTAAGTTTTCTGATAAGTTATTTTCATTGTCTACAATTCCATCTATAGACATTTGTTTATCCTCATTCTTTTCTTCTTCACTATTATAGTTAATTTTTGCAACAGCTACTATATTTACATCTTCTCCGGTTTTCATAAGAGTAACTCCCATAGCATTTCTACTAGTTGTAGATATATCACTAACGTTAATTCTTATTATTATACCATTACTGTTAATTAACATAATTTCATCTACATCTCTAACTACCCTAGCACTAACCACGTTACCTGTCTTTTCTGATATCTTATAAGTCTTGATTCCTTTTCCACCTCTTCTTTGAAGTGTGTAGTTTTCTATAGCTGTTCGTTTACCAAATCCTTTTTCGCTAATTACAAGAAGTTCTTCGTCTGGTTTTGCTATTATCATTGATACAGCTATATCATCATCTCTTAATGTTATAGCCTTAACCCCTGTAGTAGTTCTTCCCATGTTTCTAACTTCTTTTTCACTAAATCTTATAGAGTATCCATACTTAGTGACAAATAATACTTCATCATCACCTTTAGTTATTCTAACTCCAACAATTTCGTCATCTTCTTTTAAGTTAATAGCATTAAGTCCATTCTTCCTAATGTTTTCAAACTTATCTAATGATGTCTTTTTAACCATTCCTGATTTAGTACCCATTAAGAGATAATTATCACTATCAAAGGTTCTTATAGACATAACTGCTTGTATATTTTCATCTGGATCTAGAGGTAGCATATTAACAATATTGGTTCCCTTAGCAGTTCTGCCACCTTCAGGGATTTCATATCCCTTTAATTTATATACCTTTCCTTTGTTTGTAAAGAATAGTATATTATTTAAAGTTGGTGTTATTAAAATATGCTCTACAAAATCATCTTCCTTAGTAGTAATCCCTTGGATACCTCTTCCACCTCTTTTTTGAGCATTATAGGTATCAGCTGGTAGACGCTTGATATATCCTCCATGGGTTAATGTTATTACTATATCATCATCATCAATTAAATCTTCATCCTCAAAGCTATAAGGATTTTTTTCTATAAGAGTTCTTCTATCATCGCCATACTTTGTCTTTATTTCAACTAATTCATCTTTTATGATGTTAAGTAGAATCTCTTCACTATTAAGTATTGATTGTAGATAAGCTATTGTTTTCATTAATTCATTATACTCATCTTCAATCTTATCTCTCTCCAGACCTGTTAATCTTTGCAATTTTAAATCTAAAATAGCTTGTGCTTGCTTTTCTGAAAGATTAAACTTCTCAATTAATCCATCTTTAGCTTCTTGTGTTGTTTTAGATGCTCTAATTAGAGATATAACTGCATCAATATTATCAAGTGCAATTTTTAATCCTTCAAGTATATGGTCTCTCGCATTAGCTTTATCTAAATCAAAGATAGTCCTTCTTTTTACTACATCCTTTTGATGATTCAAGTAATGAGTTAAAATTTGTTTTAAATTAAGTACTTTAGGTTCATTATTAACCAATGCAATCATGATAACTCCAAAAGTATCTTGCATTTTTGTATGCTTATAAAGTCTATTTAAAACAACATTTGCATTTGCATCTCTTTTTAATTCTATAACAATTCTCATACCATCTCTATCTGATTCATCTCTTAAATCAGATATACCATCTATTTTCTTTTCCTTAACTAGATTTGCTATAGATTCTATAAGGTTTGCTTTGTTAACCATATATGGTATCTCTGAAACTATTATTCTATTTCTACCATTATGTTCTTCTATTTCAGCTTTTGATCTAACTAGAATCCTTCCTCTACCAGTTTCATAAGCACTTCTAATACCACTTCTACCTAAAATTATTCCACCTGTTGGGAAGTCTGGTCCTTTAATCTCAGTCATGAAATCCTCAGTTGTAGCTTCTGAATTATCTATAAGCATGATTACAGCATTTATGACTTCTGTAAGATTGTGTGGTGGTATGTTAGTTGCCATACCAACTGCTATCCCTGAAGATCCATTTACTAGTAGCGTTGGAAATCTTGCTGGTAAAACTACAGGTTCTCTTTCTTCACCATCAAAGTTTGGAGTAAAATCTACAGTTTCTTTGTTAATATCTCGAAGCATTTGACTAGTAATCTTACTCATCTTAGCTTCTGTATATCTCATAGCTGCAGCTCCATCCCCGTCAACGGATCCAAAGTTTCCATGACCATCTACTAGCATATATCTTATTGAAAAATCCTGTGCCATTCTAACTAGTGCATCATATACTGAACTGTCACCATGTGGGTGATATTTACCTAGTACATCTCCAACTATTCTGGCACATTTTCTATAACCTTTTTCGTAAGTCATCCCTAATTCATGCATAGAGTATAAAATTCTTCTATGAACTGGTTTTAATCCATCCCTCACATCGGGTAACGCTCTTCCAACAATAACAATCATAGCGTAGTCTATATAGGATTTTTTCATTTCTTTTTCTATATCTATTGGTATTATTTTATCCATAGTGTCCATATTTACACCTACCTTCACTATAGCATAAAGCTATATATCTAAGTTGCTAACTTTTTTAGCATTCTCTTGTATAAATTCTCTACGTGGCTCTACCTTGTCACCCATTAAAATAGTAAATATCTCATCTGCTGCCATCGCATCTTCAACAGTTAATTGTAATAGAGTTCTATTTGATGGATCCATTGTAGTACTCCATAATTGCTCTGGATTCATCTCTCCAAGACCTTTATATCTTTGAATGTCTGTACTATTGTCTTTTCCACCTAATTCTTCTATTACCATATCTAATTCATTATCACTATATGTGTATTTCTCAAATTTACCCTTTTTAATTTTATAAAGAGGAGGTTGAGCAATAAATACATGCCCATTATCTACTAGCTCTCTCATGTATCTATAGAAGAATGTAAGTAGAAGCGTTCTTATATGTGCTCCATCTACATCAGCATCTGTCATTATTATTATTTTATTATATCTAATCTTAGATACATCAAAATCTTTACCAACTCCAGCTCCAAAAGCTGTTATCATAGATCTTATAGAATCTGATGCCAATATTTTATCAAGTCTTTGCTTTTCTATATTCATTATTTTCCCTCTAAGGGGAAGTATGGCTTGGAATCGCCTATCTCTTCCTTGCTTAGCAGAACCACCCGCAGAATCTCCCTCAACTATATAAATTTCACATTCAGATGGATCTTTAGAAGAACAATCAGCAAGTTTTCCTGGCAAAGTTGTACTCTCAAGCACTGATTTTCTTCTAGTAAGTTCACGCGCCTTTTTAGCTGCTTCCCTAGCTCTAGCTGCATTTAAACCCTTTTCTATAATACTTTTACCTACAGTAGGATTTTCTTCTAAAAATGAACCTACAACATCTCCTACTATCGATTCTACTATTCCTCTTACTTCACTATTACCAAGCTTAGTCTTAGTTTGACCTTCAAACTGAGGATCTGTAAGCTTAACAGATATAACTGCAGTTAACCCTTCTCTAACATCTTCTCCACTTAGATTTTTATCATTTTCTTTTAAAAGTCCAAACTTTTTAGCATAATCATTAAGAACTCTAGTTAATGCTGTCTTAAATCCAACTAAGTGAGTTCCACCTTCAACTGTATCTATATTATTTGCAAAGGAAAATAAATTCTCGTTATATGTGTCATTGTACTGAAATGCTAATTCTACTGAAGTTGTATTTTTTATTCCTTCTATATAGACTGGTTCATTATGAATTTTTCCTTTATTTCTATTTAAGTATTCTACAAAGGATTTTATCCCACCTTCATAATGAAACTTATTTTCTTTCTCATATCTTTCATCTGTAATTTTGATATTTATACCTTTATTCAGAAATGCTAACTCTCTTAACCTTTGAGACAATGTATCATATTCGAATTCAATACTTTCAAATATTTCTTCGTCCGGCATAAAGTGAATTATTGTTCCATGATCATCAGTATTTCCTATTTTATCAAAAGGTGTAACAGTCTTACCTCTTGAAAAACTTTGATACCATATATGTCCATCTCTTTTTACTGTAACTTCGCAAATCTCTGATAATGCATTAACAACAGAAGCTCCAACCCCGTGAAGTCCTCCTGATACCTTGTATCCTCCGCCACCAAATTTTCCACCAGCGTGAAGTACTGTCATTATAACTTCAATTGTAGGTATATGCATTTTGGGGTGTATGCCTACTGGCATTCCTCTTCCATCATCTATTACTGTAACTGAGTTATCTTTATGAATAATAACTTGTATACTTTCACAAAAGCCCGCTAATGCTTCATCTATACTATTATCAACAATCTCATAAACTAAATGGTGTAGGCCTCTGATGCTAGTACTTCCAATATACATTCCAGGCCTTTTTCTAACTGCCTCAAGTCCTTCAAGGACTTGTATCTGATTTTCATCATATTTTTCATTATTAACCATAGCTATCCTCCTAACTTAACCTAAAGTTCACAGTATGACATATTAGTCCTTTTACACAAAGTAGATGATGATATAGGTGACAAATAAATCTTACTCTTCTTGTTTACTTCAGCTATAATAAATGATTTAGGTTTGTCACTAGTTATACGTTCTACAAACCCATCTTCTTCTGCTAACCTTATGAACTGGCTAGTGTCTGGACTATACATAGTAGATTCTATGTCAAAAATACCTATTATATCTTTAATTGGCACAACTATACTTTCTCCTAAGTGTAAAAACATAGTATTTCCCCCTAACTCCATCACATTATTTCTTGTACGCTTCCTTTTTCAACATTGAATATTTTCATGTTATTACCTTTTAAATATTTTTTTATTCCTGTAATTCCTGTACATGTTATTAAGGTTTGAATTCCATTTATAGATCTCAATATATATTCTTGCCTTTTTGTATCTAGTTCAGACAATACGTCATCAAGTAATAACAATGGATATTCTCCTATTAATTCTTTTATTATTCGCAATGATGCAAATTTTATCGTCAGAACAGAAGTTCTTTGCTGACCTTGCGATCCAAATATCTTCACGTCTATATCATTTATAAATATAGAAAAATCATCTCTATGTGGTCCTACAGATGTAATTTTTTTCTCTAGGTCTTTTTTTCTATTACTTTTAAGTAGGTTATATAACTCTTCTTGCAGATTATCAACACCCTTAAGCTGCATTATATAATTAAATTTAATAAACTCACTTCCCTGAGTTATATCGCTGTGAATTTTTTTAGAGAATTCATTTAATTTTTCTATATACTTAATTCTTTGAGCTATTATGTAACTCCCAAATTCAGCTAATTTAATATCATATATGTCTATCATATCTATGTCAGAGCTAAATTTCTTTAATATAATGTTTCTTTCATTTAAAACTTTTTTATATGAAGATAGATAATGATAGTATTTTTTGTCCAGTTTGCAAAGTTCAATATCTAAAAATCGCCTTCTGAATGATGGCGAATTCTTAACAACATCTAAATCTTCTGGCGAAAATATAACTACATTAACAACACCTACCATATCTTGTAACTTAGTTATTTTTATTGAGTTTATATTTATAGCTTTTTTCCCATCTTTAAAAAGTTTTATATTGATTTTTTTATCTAAACGTTCTTTTACCACATAAGCACTAATATAAGCCTCGTTACTGTTCCAATATATAAGTTCTTTGTCTTTATTTGTTCTATGTGATTTTCCAACACTCGAATAGTATAGCGACTCAAGTATATTAGTTTTTCCTTGAGCATTATCACCTTGAAAAACATTAGTTCCATCACATAATTCTAAGGTCACATTTTTATAATTTCTAAAATTTATTAAATTCAAATATCTAACATACATAAAAACACCCACCTAAAATTATATCATAATATACATTCTAAGTGTGAAAATTACTGTAAAAATATAAATATAGCTAAATCTCTTAATTATAATAACTATAAAACTCAAAAGGCTGAAATACTTATCAGCCTAATGTTTTATACAATAATATATTCTTCTTCTTGAAATTTTATTTTATCCCCTCTATATAGCTTTTTTCCTCTTCTTACTTCCACTTCACCATTAACCTTAACATCTTCATTTTGTATATAAAATTTAGCCTCTGACCCTAAGGTAGTAGCTCCAGTAAACTTCAAAAATGAGTCTAGCTTTATAAATTCTGTATCTATTTTTATTTCTACCATATATTTCTCACATCCTAATTATTATTGGCAACTCTTACTGGAAGTAATAAATAAACACTGTTATCGTTATCTTGATTTCTTATTACACAAGGAGAAACCGTAGATGTAAATTCCATAATTATATTTTCATCTTCCATTATTTTAAATACATCAATTAAATATTTAGAGTTAAATGCAATTTTTATCCCCTCTCCTTGCAATATTATTTGAACTTCCTCTCTAGCCTTTCCCAATTGAGAATTCGATGTTACAACTAGGGTATCATCAGAAATATCAAATTTTACAAGATTAGTGTTTCCATCCTTTGCCATAAGTGAAGCTCTTTCTATACAACCTAAAATTTCATTTCTGTTAACCGTAACTTTTAAATTATGCTCCTTAGGAATGATAGATTCATATTTAATAAAATCCCCCTCTAATAATCTAGAGATGACTTTAGTATTTCCAAAATTAAATAATATGTGATTCTTTGTAAATGTAATTTGTACAACATCATCAGTATCTTTAAGAATTTTAGAAACTTCATTAAGTGTTTTTCCTGGTATAACTGATTCCTTATTAGATTTACAATCCATGGATTCACTCTTTAAGGCTACTCTAAATCCATCTAATGCAACCATATTTAGTTTATTTTCTTTAACTTGAAGTAATATCCCTGTCAATATAGGTCTTGTATCATCTTGAGCAATAGCAAAAATAGTTGATTTTATCATGTTTTTTAAAGTTTTTTGAGATACAGATAGCACCACATCTTCTTCTATGCTCGGTACCGTTGGATATTCTCTTGGATTTAAGTATACTAATTGAACATTAGATTTTTGGCACTTTAGTTCTACCTCATTACTATTGATTTCAGTTATTTCAACTATATCATTAGGTAGTTTCCTTATAATCTCGCCAAATATTTTAGAGTCAAGAACCACTTCACCTTCTTCTATAATATTTGCTGGTATTTTTGTTTCTATGCTAACTTCTATATCAGATCCAATTAAGGTTAGTAATCCATCTTTTGCAGAGAGATAAATACCTTGAAGTATAGGCAATGTTGATTTACCTGTAATAGCTTTTTGAACATCTGAAATTGCTTCTTGTAATAAGCTTTTTTCTATTAAGAATTTCATATAAAAATCCTCCTCCTTATACACATATAAAATTACTATAAATAGCTTAGATAATTAAATAATATTTAGTAGTAGTAGTAGTAGGGGCTGTTGATTTGTTGATAAGTACTTCTAGGCTAATGATATCAACAATTTCTGTGTAAAATAAATTGTGGATAAACTAATTTTGAAATTAAGTAGTTATCCACAGTATTAAGAATATATTTTTTTTGAAAAGTAATCCACAATAAATCTTTTAATTATTAATAACAAATGTTATTAATTACTTCTGATTAATTCTTTTACTTAATTCAGCTATAGCTGATTGAAGGCTTTCATCTTTCTTTAGGTTCTGAGAAATTTTTTCATATGCATGAATTACTGTAGTATGATCTCTACCGCCAAATTCTTCACCTATCTTGGGAAGAGAAGTATCTGTAAGCTTTCTTGAAAGGTACATAGCAATTTGTCTTGGAAAAGCAACATTTCTAGTTCTTCTTGCAGATTTGAAGTCATCTACCTTTAAGTTATAGTAACTAGAAACTATATCTTGAATTAACTCAATAGTAACTTGCCTTGAATTCCTGTTTGATATTATATCTTTTAGAGCTTCAGATGCTAAATCTACACTTATATCTTTATTTGTTAAAGAAGAATAGGCAACTATTCTTATAAGAGCACCCTCTAGTTCTCTTATGTTAGACTTAATTTGTGTAGCTATATATACCATAACTTCATTAGGAATATTTAAATTTTCTACATCAGCCTTCTTTTTTAGTATAGCAATTCTAGTTTCAAAGTCAGGCGGTTGTATATCAGCTATAAGTCCCCATTCAAATCTAGATCTTAACCTGTCTTCTAATGTAGGAATTTCCTTAGGAGGTCTATCACTTGATAGTATTATTTGTTTATTAGCATCATGCAGAGCATTAAAGGTATGAAAGAACTCTTCTTGAGTAGATTCCTTACCTGCTATAAATTGAATATCGTCAATAAGAAGTACATCTACATTTCTGTATTTATTCCTAAATTCAACATTTTTATCATCTTTGATAGAATTAATAAGCTCATTTGTAAATTTTTCTGATGAAACATAAACCACTTTAGACTTTGAATTAACTGTCTGTATGTAACTCCCAATAGCATGCATTAAGTGTGTTTTTCCAAGTCCAACTCCTCCATAAATAAATAGTGGGTTATAAGCCTTAGCTGGAGACTCTGCTACAGCTAAAGAAGCTGCATGAGCAAACCTATTACTATTTCCTATGACGAAAGAATCAAAGGTATATTTAGGATTCAGGATTGCTGACATTTCATCATTTACAATTAAATTATGTTTATTATTTGTATGCTTAGAGGTTGATGTATCCAAATCAGAAGCTTCCTCAGAGCTTATAACAAAGTTTATTGAATATGATTTATTGCATGCTGCTTGAATAGAATTTTTTATTAGGTCTTTATACCTATTCTCTAGGATATCCTTAGTGAAGTCATTACGAACACCAAGAGTTATAGTTGAATCAGTCATTTTTAGTGGGTCAATACTTTTTATCCAAGTATTAAAACTTACTTCGGTCAGTTCAGCTTTAAGTATTTCTAAGGCTTTTTCCCAAATTTCATTTACATAGGTGTTCATTTTATATCCTCCTCTTAAAATAGTTATATCTATAAGTTAATAATAGAAAAGAGATAAAAATCCACAAGAGTATCAACAGAATAATAGATACATATAAAGTTGTTTACCATTGTCAAAATTTTTATTCACATGTTTATAATTTGTGTTTTAATAAATAGTAAATTATACTTACTAACAATATATAATTATAAGTTATACACAGGCAAAAGTGTTGAAAAACATTAAAATTTCATGTAAAAACACAAAAAAAAGAGAAAAAATAAGAGTTATTCACAGAATAATCAACAGATTGTGTATAACTTGTTCGAAAAATAACTTATCAACATCCATACATAATGATATCAAAAGATTGCATGCTATTCAATAAGTTATCCACAAAAAAAATAGTTTTGTGGAATTTTTATTAACAAGGGTGTTTAAAAACACAAAAAAATGACATATTAATAATGTTAAAAAATGTTCTAAATAGTTATCTTGACATAAGAGATACTTACATTTATAATCTAATAGTGAAACTTATAAAGTAGTGATAATTTAATTACTATAAATGACATATAAGATGAAGGGGGTGCAAGCACATGTTCATGACTTACCAACCTAAAAAAAGACACAGAAAGAAAGAGCATGGATTCAGAAAAAGAATGAGTACTGCTTCTGGAAGAAATGTTCTTAAGAGAAGAAGACAAAAAGGAAGAAAAAAATTGACAGCATAAGGGCCGCTAATGTGGCCTTTTTCTGTAATTAAGAAAGAGAGCAACATAGAACTATGAAAGAAGAAAGGCTAAGAAAAAATCCTGAGTTTAGATTAGTATATAGAAGAGGGAAATCTTTATCTAC
This sequence comes from Clostridium sp. UBA7503, assembly GCF_002477055.1. Classification (NCBI taxonomy): domain Bacteria; kingdom Bacillati; phylum Bacillota; class Clostridia; order Eubacteriales; family Clostridiaceae; genus Clostridium; species Clostridium sp. UBA7503. Next base: position 267,316 of record NZ_DLNT01000021.1, on the reverse strand, counting down.
ATCTTTATTGGTATTATACGTATTCAAAAACAATAAAGGAATTAATAGGGTAGGAATATCTGTAAGTAAAAAAGTAGGAAAGAGTGTAGTTCGTAGCAGAGTAAAGAGACTTATAAGTGAAAGTGTTAGATTAAATAAACAAGGATTAAAGCAGGGGCATGATCTAGTCTTTGTTGCAAGAAGTGCTTCAAAGGATAAGAGTTATAAAGAAATTGAAAACTCGGTTAAATATTTATTTAAGAAATCAGGGCTTAATAATGTTGAAAAAAATATTACTATTAGTAATTAAATGTTATAGAAAATATATATCTCCTATGAAAGCGCCATGTTGCATATTTGAACCAAGCTGTTCCTTATATGCAATTCAAGCTATCGAAAAATATGGCGCAATCAAAGGAGGTTTTATGGCTATTAAGAGAATTTTACGGTGTCATCCTTATCATAAGGGAGGATATGATCCTGTTAAATAGAAAGTATTAGGAGGGGTTAATTTGAATTACTTATCTGGTATATTTGTAGAAGTATTTGAATCGGTTCATAAATTTGTTCAGTTAATTACAACAAATCCAGACATATCATTCGGTATTGCAATAATAATATTTACATTGATTGCAAGAATATGTTTATTACCATTATCGCTAAAACAAACTAAATCTACGGCTAAAATGAGTGCAATTCAGCCTGAAATTAAAAAGGTTCAAGAAAAGTATAAAAACGATCCTCAAAGACAACAGACTGAAATAATGAAAGTATATAAAGAAAATAATGTGTCCATGTTTGGTGGATGTTTACCAATGCTTATTCAGTTTCCAATTATGATAGCATTGTTTTATGTGTTTAAATCAATAGATTATCAAGGAGCTGGATTTTTATGGATGCCAGATTTAGCGCAAAAAGATCCAACAATGATATTACCAATAGTTTCAGGTTTAACAACATATTTTTCTAGTAAGGCTATGCAACCTGCTACTGGAGATGCAGCTAAGCAAACTAATATGATGAATATTGGTATGTCAATTTTCTTTGGATTTATGTCATTACAATTTCCTGGAGCATTAGTACTTTACTGGACAGTAGGAAACTTAATCCAAATGGCACAATCTTTAATATTAAATAAAATTTATAAAAAGCCTAGTACTAAATCGGCATAATAAAATCATTTTATTATTGGAAGGGCGGTATCTAAAGCATGAAAAGTATTGAAATAATTGGTAGGACTGCTGAAGAAGCTATACAGAATGCCTTAAAAGAATTAAATGTTACAGAAGAAAAAGTTACTATAGAAGTATTAGAAGAAGGTAGTAAAGGATTTTTAAATATAATAGGGGTTAAGCCAGCAAAAGTTAAGGTGAGACTAAAGAGAGATTATATAGGTGATGCTAAAAAGTTTTTAAGAGAGATTCTTAATGCTATGAATGTAAAAGCTGAGATTCATATAAAAGAAGAAAATAATGAAATAAATATTAATTTAGTAGGGCATAATATGGGAGTATTAATAGGGTATAGAGGAGAAACTTTAGACTCTCTTCAATACTTACTGAGCTTAGTAGTTAATAAGAATCATGATGAAACATACAAGAGAGTAATTCTTGATACTGTTAATTATAGACAAAACAGACAGGAAACACTTAAAAAATTGGCACTTAAAATGGGAGATAAGGTAAGAATTAATGGAAAGACTTTAAAATTAGAACCTATGAACCCATATGAAAGAAGAGTTATTCATTCAACTTTGCAAAACAATGCATATGTAACTACCCATAGTGAGGGTGATGAGCCTTATAGAAGAGTAGTTATTGAATTAAAGAAAGCCTAGCGGCTTTCTTTTTATATTTTCAAGTAGTGTGATACAATAGTGATTTGTGGATACAATTTATATTAAGTTATGTTGTAATATAAAAAAGGAGGGACTAACATGAAGGATTTTGATACAATAGGTGCTATATCAACAAGTATAGGAGAAGGAGGCATTGCCATTGTAAGAATTTCTGGAGACAGTGCTAAAGATATTGTTGAGAAAATATTTCAAGCTAAAAATGGTCAATCAATTAAAGATATGAAAAGTTATACCATGAAATATGGGTATATAATAGATGAAAATAATAATCACATTGATGAGGTTATAGTTTCTTTTATGAAGGGACCTAGAAGTTTTACATCAGAGGATACTATAGAAATAAATTGTCATGGTGGGGTAGTTGCTACAAACAAGGTTTTAGAACAGGTTATAAAGCAAGGGGTTAGGATTGCTGAACCAGGAGAATTTACTAAAAGAGCTTTTTTAAATGGGAGAATAGATTTATCGCAGGCTGAAGCTGTGATTGATATAATTAATGCTAAAACTGATTTAAGTATGAAGTCAGCATTAATGCAAAGTGAAGGATTAATTTCCAAGGAAATCCGAGGATTAAGAGAAAAGTTATTATCAACAATTGCACATATAGAGGCTACTGTAGATTATCCAGAAGATGATTTAGAAGAAGTAACATCTGAAATGGCCATAAGGGATTTAGATATAATAAAAAAAGAAGTAAAAGAGTTTATAGAAACTGCTGAAGAAGGAAAAATATTAAGAGAAGGATTAAGTACCGTAATTGTAGGTAAGCCTAATGTAGGAAAATCATCGCTTTTAAATGCATTAACTAAAGAAAATAGAGCTATAGTTACAGATATACCTGGCACTACAAGAGATGTTATAGAGGAATATATAAATATTTCTGGAATTCCAATAAAGATTATTGATACTGCAGGAATAAGAGAAACAGATGATGTAGTAGAGAAAATAGGTGTAGAAAGATCAAGAGCTAAAATTAATGATGCGGATTTAATTATTCTTATATTAGATTCTAGCAATGAGTTAACTGAGGAAGATAAGGAAATTATTAATCATATAAGTAATAAAAAATATATGATATTATTAAACAAAAGTGATTTAGATAGCAAAATTACTCAAAAGGATTTAGAAAATATTAATTGTACCAATATATATAGTATTTCAGCTAAAACAGGTAAAGGTATAGATGAGGTTAGGACAGCTATTAAAGATATGTTCTTCAAAGGAGAAATTAGTACTAACAATGTTATAATAACTAATACAAGGCATAAAGAAGCTCTTTTAAGAGCTTATGAATGCATTGAGAGTGCTATAAATACTTTAAATTATACTTTTGCTATTGACCTTGCATCTATTGATATTAGAAATGCTTGGACATTTTTAGGTGAGATTACAGGAGATTCATTAGAAGAAAATATTATAGATAAAATATTTAAAGATTTTTGTCTAGGTAAATAGAGGTGAAATAATGAAATACTTAGCAGGAGATTATGATGTAGTTGTAGTAGGAGCTGGTCATGCTGGTTGTGAGGCCGCTTTAGCTACGGCTAGAATGGGATTAAAAACTTTAATGTGTACACTTAATCTTGATAGTTTAGCGCTTATGCCATGCAACCCTAATATTGGGGGTACCGCAAAGGGTCATTTAGTTAGAGAGGTTGATGCATTAGGTGGAGAGATGGGAAGAAATATAGATGATACTTACATTCAGTCTAGAATGCTTAACATATCTAAAGGTCCAGCAGTTCATTCACTTAGAGCTCAAGCAGATAAAAAGAGATACTCTGAAAGAATGAAACATGTGATAGAAACAGAGCCTAATTTAGATTTAAAACAACTTGAGGTTGTAAGTATTGATGCACCAAACAACGTAGTTAAAGGTATTCTAACTAAGTATGGAGCTTACTTTAATTGTAAATCAGTTATTTTAACAAGCGGTACTTATTTGAAATCGCAGGTAATAATAGGTGAAGTAGTGGTAAATGAAGGACCTAGTGGATTATTTCCGGCTAATGAGTTATCTAAATCATTAATAGATTTAGGGATTACATTAAGAAGGTTTAAGACAGGAACACCAGCAAGAATTAATGCTAGATCAGTAGATTTTTCTAAAATGGAAGAGCAAAAGGGTGATAAAGATATAGTTCCATTTTCATTTATGAGTGGAAATATACAAAGATCACAGGTATCTTGTTATCTAACTTATACCAATAGTAAAACCCATGATGTAATATTAAAAAATATAGATAGATCACCACTTTATAATGGATCGATAAAAAGTACAGGACCAAGATATTGTCCATCCATTGAAGATAAAGTAATGAGATTTAGAGATAAAGAAAGACATCAATTGTTTATAGAGCCAGAAGGAGAAAGTACTGAAGAAATGTATGTTCAAGGAATGAGTAGTTCTCTTCCGGAAGATGTACAATTAGAGTTTTTAAGAACAATAGAAGGACTTGAAAATGTAGAGGTAATGAGAACTGGATATGCAATAGAATATGATTGCATAGATCCTACACAATTGAAATTATCATTAGAGTTTAAGAATATAGATGGATTATTTTCAGCAGGACAGGTAAATGGAAGTTCTGGTTATGAAGAAGCAGCAGGGCAAGGAATTCTTGCAGGAATAAATGCATCTCTTAAAATTAAAGGAAAGGAGCCTTTAATTTTAAAAAGATCTGATGCTTATATAGGAGTTTTAGTAGATGATTTAGTTACAAAAGGAACCAATGAACCTTATAGAATGATGACTTCAAGGTCTGAATATAGACTTTTACTAAGACAAGATAATGCTGATTTAAGATTAACGGAAATTGGTTATCAAGTTGGGTTAGTTAAAGGTGAAAGATATAAGGAATTCATTAAGAAAAAAGAAGATATAGATGCAGAAATAAAAAGATTGAAAAATCTTCAAATAACGGGTAAAAAAGAAGTAAATGAATTTTTATTAAAAATGGGTTCTGCAGAACTTAAAAAACCAACTTCATTATATGAATTAATTAAACGTTCAGAATTAGATTATTATAATATTAAGGACCTAGATCCGGAAAGAAAAGAACTTAGTAGACAAGTTACGGAGCAAGTTAATATAGTATCTAAATATGAAGGCTATATAATAAAACAATTAGAACAAATTAGTCAATTTACTAAATATGAAAATAAATTTATACCAGAAGATTTAGACTATACTAAAATTAAAGGATTAAGGACAGAGGCTATTCAAAAATTAGATTCAATAAAACCAGTAAATATAGGTCAAGCATCTAGAATTTCTGGAGTATCTCCAGCAGATATAAATGTTCTATTAATATTTCTTGAGCAAAGAAGAAGAAGTTTAAAAATATACAATTAATATATACAATATTTAAGAATAAAAGAAATAAGTATTTATTAATACCTACTAATTATTTAGGTTTATAATTAGTAGGTATTAGTTTAAAATAGAAATATATACATAAAAGTTTATTAAAACATATAAAAATTAATTAATTATACGGAGGATTAAAATGGAGTATTTTGATATATTGAAAGAAGCTTGTGAGAATGAAGGATTAATCTTTGATGAAACAATGTATAATAACTTTATTCAATATAAGGCATTAATTAAAGAGTGGAATGAAAAAATTAATTTAACAGCAATAACAGAAGATGAGGAAATTATAAAAAAGCACTTTATTGATTCTATTAAAATATTTGAATATCCATATGTAAGAAAAGCTAAGAAAATTATAGATATAGGAACAGGAGGAGGATTTCCAGGAATTCCTATGAAAATAGTAAAGTCCGAGTCTTCTATGGTGCTTTTAGATTCTTTAAATAAAAGAATAAATTTTTTAAATGAAGTTATTGATAAATTAGAGTTAAAAGATATAAAAACCATTCATGGTAGAGCAGAGGACTTTGCACAAAAGGCAGAGTACAGAGAAGAATTCGATTTAGCTGTATCTAGAGCTGTTGCAAATTTAACGGTTTTATTAGAGCTGTGTTTACCATTCGTAAAGGTTGGTGGATATTTTGTAGCATTAAAAGGACCAGCTATAGAAGATGAAATAAAAGATTCTAAAGTAGCACTTAAAGTATTAGGTGGGCATATTCAAGAAATAATAGAGGTTAATATTGCAGGTAGCGATCTTAAACATAATTTGTTAGTTATAAAAAAGATTAAAGATACACCTAAAAAGTATCCAAGAAAAGCTGGAACAGCAAATAAAAATCCTATAAAATAAATTTCTAGAAATATTTATATTAATTGTTAAATATAAAGAGGAATTTTGAGATTAATATAGAATTTTAATTAAAGATAAGGAATTTCACAAAAGGATGGTATAAAATGGAAAATACTATTAATTATATAGCGGTTGATTCAATAAGTCCTAACCTTTATCAGCCAAGAAAAGTATTTGATGAAGAATCAATACAAGAGCTTGCACAATCAATAAAGGTTTATGGAATAATTCAACCTTTATCAGTTAGGAAAATAGATGAGAATAATTATGAGCTAATCGCAGGTGAAAGAAGATTAAGAGCAGCTAAAGAAGCTGGATTATCAAAAGTCCCAGCTATAATAGCTAATATTAATGATAAGGATTCTGCTGCGATTGCATTATTAGAAAATTTACAAAGAGAAGATTTAAATTTCTATGAAGAAGCGTTAGCATATCATAATTTAATTAAAGTACATTCTTACACTCAGGAGCAATTATCTGAAGTTATAGGTAAGAAACAATCTACAATAGCAAATAAGCTTAGAATTTTAAAGTTAGATGAAAAAATAATTAGTACAATAATCGACAATAAATTGACAGAGAGACATGCTAGAGCATTATTAAAAATACCAACTAATGAGTTGCGTAATGAAGTATTAGAAATTGTAATAAAAAATGGGCTAAATGTAAAAAAAACAGAAGAACTTATAGATAGGGAATTACTTAAATTAGCTCATACTGAAGTTGCATCAGATGGTAAAAAGAGAATAAAAGGATCATTTAGTCCAGCTATATATATTAACACTGTAAAGCAAGTTTTTGATAAATATGGGGTAGAAGCTAAATATAGATCCAAGGAATTAGATGATAGTATACAAGTTACTATAACAATAAAAAAGAAATAATACTTTTATAAAAGACTACAAAATGTTTCACGTGAAACATTTTGTAGTCTTTTATTGAACAATTAATTTTACATAATCAAAGTTAGTTTAAATAGATAAAATTTCAATAAATATATGAATTAAAGTATTTATATAAAAATTGCACAATAAATTTATACAATATTATTATTAATAGTATCTAAAATAGTAAATTTATCTAAATATGTTGAAAAAAAAATAAATACTTATTAATTTATGTAATAATTACTTTAAATAAAATCTGTATCAATATATAATATAAATACATAAGTAAATTAATTTATAATGATTAAAATTATTAGTAATATAAAGTTTCTAATATAAAGTAATTTAAAACTAAATCTACTATAGATAAGGGGGGAGAATATGAAGGTAATATGTATTTTCAATCAAAAAGGGGGAGTTGGAAAAACAACTACTAATATAAATTTATGTTCGTACTTAGCTATGAATGGATATAAAGTTCTGTCTATAGACATAGATCCTCAAGGAAATACAACTAGTGGTATAGGATTAGATAAAAGAAAAATACATTGTTCTATGTATGACGTTTTAACAAGTAATGTTTCATTAAAAGAAATTATCAAAAAAAGTGAAATAGTAGATAATTTCTATATTGCACCTTCAACTATGACTCTAGCAGCAGCTGAAGTTGAAGTTATAAGTCAGGATCAAAGAGAAAAAGTTTTAAAAAATAAAATTGATGAAATAAAAGATGACTATGACTATATATTTATAGACTGTCCACCATCGTTAGGTGTATTAACTATTAATGCGTTAACGGCATCTGACTCAGTTTTAATACCAATCCAATGTGAGTTTTATGCTCTTGAAGGTGTAGGACAATTGATGAGCACTATACAATTAATTAAGAGATATTTAAATACTGGTCTTGAAATTGAAGGTGTAATCATGAGTATGTATGATAGTAGAACTAGATTATGTAATGAAGTAGTTGAAGAAATTAAAAAGTACTTTAATGATAAGGTATATGATACTTTCATACCAAGAAATGTTAAATTAGCAGAGTCACCTAGTTTTGGACTTCCTATCATGCTATATGATGATAAATGTAAGGGATCAGAAGCATTTGAAGCTTTAACGGAGGAGTTTATTAGTAGACAAGGAGGAAAATAGCATGAAGAAAGCAGGAGTTTTAGGAAAAGGATTATCTTCATTAATTCCTGAAAATGACTTTCAGGACAGTAATAATGAACAGGTTATAAGTATAGACATAAATTTAATTAAGCCTAATAAGGATCAGCCGCGAAAGCATTTCGATAATGAAAAGTTAATAGAATTAGCGAATTCTATTAAGGAACATGGTATAATACAACCTATTGTAGTAAGAAAAGAAAATCAGTTTTATTTAATAATTGCAGGTGAACGTAGATGGAGAGCAGCAAAATTATTAAATTTAAAAGAAGTACCAATAATTATTAAGGAATTGTCTGATGTAGAGGTTGTGCAAATTTCTTTAATAGAAAATATAATTAGGGAAGATTTAAATCCTATAGAGGAAGCTACAGCATATAATAAGTTATTAAATGATTTTAATTTGACTCAAGAAGAAATAAGTAAACGGGTTTCAAAATCTAGAAGTGCTATTGCCAATTCATTAAGATTACTAAATCTTGATGAAAGAATACAGGGGTATTTAATTGAAGGTGTTTTATCAGAAGGACATGGGAGAGCAATATTAGCATTAGAAAATAAAGAAGATCAATATGTAGTTGCCCAGAAAGTTATTGATGAAAACCTAAATGTTAGACAAACTGAATTTCTAGTTAGAAATTATTATAAAGATGAAAATAATAAGTATAAAAAAATAAATAATAAATCAGAAAATGATATATATTACAAAGACATAAGAACAAAATTAGAAAATCATTTTAATACAAAAGTATGTATAAGTAATAATTCTAAAAATAAAGGAAAAATAGAAATAGAATATTATTCTCCAGAAGATTTACAAAGAATAATAGAAATTTTGAATATATAATGTTTCACGTGAAACATTTTTAGAGAGGATGAATGCTTTTGGAACAAATTATAGAGTTTCTCAATGAATATAATGTATTTATAACTATAGGGTTAATAATATTAGTATTCATATTAATCATTATTTTAATAATATCATTAGTATCAACAAGTAAGATGAAAGACAAATATAGAAAAATTATGAAGGGGACTAATAATAAAAATTTAGAAGAATTATTAGTAAGCTCATTAGATAAAATTGACAATATGGAAGAAATAACAAATGAAGTTAAAGATATGTGTAATAAAACATCTAATAAAGTTTTATCTTGTGTTCAAAAGGTTGCAATGCAAAGATATAAAGCTTTTGAGGATATTGGAAGTGATTTAAGCTACTCCATTGCTCTGTTAGATGGAAGAAATAACGGTGTAATAATAACTAGTATTTATTCAAGAAATGAAAGTATTACATATGCAAAACCTATTGATGATGGTATATCTAGATATGATTTATCGCAGGAAGAAAACAATGTTCTGCATCAAGCTATCAATACTAATAAGGAATAAATGTAACAAAATAGATGAGCTATATTAATATAGCTCATCTATTTTGTTACATTTATATTTAGTATTAAGTATAGGATATTGTGGTAATTGGATATAAAAAATAAAGTGACAAGATTATAACTTATGTTTTTTAAATTTATATAAAGTAATGCAAATAAGAATAATTCATTTTAGGTAGAACAATTAATTAAATCGAAGTGTAAAATAAAGTTTAGCATAAAATGAAGTATTTATATATTAAACAAGTAAGAAGAGATAATAAATGTTTCACGTGAAACATTTATTATCTCTTCTTACTTGTTTTAGTCTGCATCTAAAACTTTAGGAATATATTTATTGTTAACCTTGGAGGAAGATTTACGTCCACCTATAGTTTTTATTATAGAATGGTATATCCCTGAGGAGATTACTTCAGCTAATTTCATTACAATATATAATCGAGTATTTTGAAGTACCATAAATTCTAAAGAGCCAGATATATTAACAACTCCAACAATACTTAAATCACCAACAGAAGGTAAATTTTTATTTAGAGCAGCTCCAGGATACAGAGGTTTAGATTCAATTATAACTTTACCTACATTTTGAAGACCTCCAAGAGAAGCATCTATAGCTATTATATATGGATCATTATGACTCTTAAGTATTAAATCATTGGTTTCAGAAATGTTTTTTGCATGCACAGGGTTTTCTAGACTTCCATAGATAAACACCGTATCTCTAACTAAAAATTTGAGTTTATAACCTACAAGTGGACCTAAACTATCACCTGTAGATCTGTCTGTACCTATGCATAAAATAACAATATCTCTATTATCTTTAATTACTTTTGTTAGTTCTGCTGAAAGAATTTCTCTTATGTCATATATAGAATTATCAGATAAAGCATCGAAAATAACTTTTTCAACCATGAGTAACACCCTCCTATGTTAGAAAGTATTACCATATAGATAAATTTAATACATCTATTATTAATTGATTACAATTTTTTAATAGAAGAATTTATACTACACAAGATATAATCTACATCTTTATCATCGTTAAAATATCCAAAACTAAAACGTAAAGTTCCATTAGGATATGTTCCAATAGTTTTATGAGCTAATGGAGCACAATGGAGACCAGTTCTAGTTATAATATTATATTCAGAGTCAAGAATAAATCCAAGTTCGCTGTTATCAATTTTAGAAGAGTTTACAGATATAGTTGAAGTTCTATTTTCAGTATTCAGATGTCCATAAACTTTCATTGTAGAGATATTTAATATACCATCAATGAACTTTTGTGTTAGATAATCTTCATGATCTTTAATTGTAGACAATCCTTCGCTTTCGATAAAGGTTATTCCAGATAGAAGACCTGCAATACCAGGTGCATTAATAGTACCACTTTCAAATTTATCAGGTAAGAAGTTGGGTTGAATTATGTCTGAGGAAACACTTCCTGTACCACCAACAATTAATGAAGAACAAATATCATTCATTTCATCATCTATGATAAAGCCACCTATACCTTGAGGACCTAATAAACTTTTATGTCCAGTAAAGGCTAAAGCATTGCAGTTTAATTTTTTAAAGTTTAAATCAAGAACCCCAGCTGTTTGAGCAGTATCTATGATGAAAAATATATTACTTCGCTTGCAAATTTGTCCAATTTTTTCTAGAGGTTGAATAGTACCAATTATATTAGAACTATGAGAAAGGGTCACAAGTTTAGTATTATGCTTGATTTTACTTTGAAAATCATCAATATTAATTTCACCTAATTTATTACATTGAATTATGTCTAATTCAATTACTCCTTTAGATTTTAATTCATTTAATGTTCTAAGAGTACTGTTATGATCCATAGAAGATGTTATAACATGCCATCCAGGTTTAACTATACCTTTAATTAAAATATTTAAGGACATAGTAATATTAGATGTAAATATTACATTTTTAGTATTAGGAAAATTAAAAAAATCACATAAAGCATTTCTACATTGGAATATAACTTTATTTCCTTTTAGAGATGAAGTAGATGCGCCTCTTCCAGGATTACCGCCTATATTTCTCATATAATTTAGTATATCATTATAAACACAATCTGGTTTAGGAAAAGATGTAGCTGCATTATCTGCATAAATTTGCATAGTATTACCTCCTAGGTTGAATTTATCATATTTAGATATATAATAGGTAAAATTTATATATTATAAATTTAGATATGACATATTGTATAGATTTGATATAATTAGTATGTTAATAAAGGTTGTATTATAGTAAGTTGTTATAACACAATAATACAACATTATAATAAATATATACAATATCATATTATTATATTAAATAAAACATATTAATTAATAGATATTAACTAAATATTATTATCAAATAATATTTAATAGGGGGAGAAATTATGGAAAATATTAGAAATGAAATTGACTGCAGAGGATTAAATTGCCCAATTCCCGTAGTAAATACAAAAAAATATTTTGATGCTTTAGAAAGTGGTGTAGGAGTAACTGTTGTAGATAATGAGGTTGCCAAAAATAATGTGGTTAAATTTGCTCAAGGAAATGGATTTAACTATGAAATAGAAGAAAGAGAAGGGAATATATACTATATAACAATTACAAAGGGAGAAGTTACAGTAGAAGAATTAAATCTAAAAAATTCTAAAGAAAAAGAAGAGGCTTTTACTATTGTTGTAGGTTCAGATAAATTGGGAAATGGAGATGATAAACTTGGAACAGCTCTTATAAAGAGTTATTTATTTGCGCTTTCAGAGGCAGAAGTTATACCAACCAATTTAGTATTTTTAAATGCAGGAGTAAAGTTAGTGGTTGAAGGAGCACTTACCCTTGATAGTTTAAAAAGATTAGTAGAAAGAGGTGTAAATGTACAAAGTTGTGGTCTTTGTTTAGATTTTTATGGATTAAAGGAAAATCTTGCAGTTGGAGAAATTAGTAATATGTATGCAATAATTGAAATGATGAATAAAGGAAAAACTATAAAGCTATAAGAAATAGCGCTAGGAGATATACGAAATGAAAGAATTTTTAATTGTAACTTTTAATAATACTCATGAAGCTATGAAAGCTGAATCAATATGTATTAACAGAAAGCTTAAGGTTACTATGATGCCAACACCCACATATATAACAAAAAGTTGTGGAATAAGCTTAAAAGTGGATATTGGTATTGTAGATAGCTTGAAAGAGATAATAAAAGATAAAAAGATGGAGTTCAAAACTATTTATCAATTTACTGATAGTAAGTTAATAGAATTAAATATTGACTAATATAATATGAAATGGCAAAAAATAAGTATAAAATAATATAGTTTATTGATATAAATATTTGGAAACAATGATATAGGAGAAGAATATGAAAGAATTTGAATTAAATGATATTGTAGAAACTAAAAAAACACATCCATGTGGTAGTAATAAGTGGGAAATAATTAGAATGGGTGCAGATATAAAAATTAGATGTACCGGATGTGATAGAATTGTTATGATTCCTAGAAGTAAATTTGAAAAGAGTGTAAAGAAAGTTGTTAAGGATTAGGAAAGATAAGATAACAATATTGACTTGATAGTTTTACTATGATATAATTTGATGATGTAATCCCTGCTGTGAAAATCACAGCCGTTAGTCCGGGGGGAGGAGGTGAAACTAATGAGAGCATATGAAACTATATTCATATTACACCCATCATTAGACGAGGAGGCTGTTAAAGCTAACGTTGAAAAATTTAAAGGTGTAATAGAGAACAATGGTGGAGAAGTTGAAAGCGTTGACGTTTGGGGTAGAAGAAAGCTAGCTTATGAAATCGCTAAAGTTAACGAAGGTGTATACACATTAATCAACTTTAAAGCTGACGCTGAATTACCTAAAGAATTAGACAGAGTATTCAGAATTACAGATGGTGTTATAAGACATATTATAATCAATCCAGAAAGCAAGTAGGTGGTATTAATGAATAAGGTTGTTTTAATCGGAAGATTAACCAAAGACCCAGAGTTAAAATTTACTCCAGGTACAGGTACAGCTGTAGCCACATTTACAATTGCTGTTAATAGAAGATTTAAGAAGGAAGGTCAACCGGATGCTGATTTTATACCTGTAGTAGTATGGGGTAAACAGGCTGAAAGTACTGCTAATTACATGAGTAAAGGTAAACTTTTAAGTGTAGCTGGTAGAATTGAAACTCGTTCTTATGAAGCTAAAGACGGTGGAAGAAGATATGTTACTGAAGTAGTAGCTGATGAAGTAAGTTTCCTTGAATGGGGTGGCAATAAAACATCAGGAATGAATACTGGAGCTGCTTCTCACAATGATTCATCAATACCAACAGATTACTTTGGTGGAGGAGATATGACTCCGATTGATGATGGTGAGGATATGCCATTTTAATAATTAGGTAAGGAGGTAAAGAGCGATGGCTTATGATAGAAACGATAAGAATGATAGAAGAAAAGGCGGAAATAGAAAAAGAGCTAAGAGAAAAGTTTGTGCTTTTTGTATGGATAAAGCAACTTCTATAGATTATAAAGATATCAATAAATTAAGAAAGTACGTTACAGAAAAGGGTAAAATTTTACCAAGAAGAATTTCTGGAAACTGTGCTAAACACCAAAGAATGCTAACTGTAGCTATTAAGAGAGCTAGAAACATAGCATTATTACCATTCACAACTGAATAGTAATAATTTATTTGGTAAAACAAACATATAATTAATAAAAAACTAGTGAATCGTTGTTATTCACTAGTTTTTTATTTTAATCTTAGAATAACTGTGAAATAAAGGTAAATATACCTATAATCATGTTGCATAAATATTAAAAAAAATTTACAATAGACTTATAGCCTAAAGAAAGGATGATTCTTATGAGACGAGAAGAATTTAATATTATGTCCAATATAAAGATAATAGAAGGACTAAAGGCAGAATTAATTTGTATTGTAGGTGATTTCTTTAAATTATTAAGTAAAGGGAGTAATATAGCGCAAGATGCAATTTTAGATTGTATATCAGGAGCAATAATAATATTATATATTTTAGCAGAAAAATTAGGATATTCTCATTTAGCAATTGATGAAACTATGAAGAAAAAATTAAAGGTTGGTATAGTAGAAGGTGATCCTCTTGAGAAAAATGGAAAAGAGCTTAGTAAGCTTTATGACCATATAAGAGAAAGGAATTAGAAGGAGGATGTTATGGAACAAAAGATTAATACAAAAAGTTTGATAGAAGCTGCGTTGGTGGCAAGTATTATAACTATAATAAGCATTAGTGCATCATACATTTTGTTATTTTATATAATAGGTTTAATATTGTTGCCGATTTTAGTAGCTCTTATTTATTATAGGAATGGAATGAAGTATTCAATAGGAGCTGCATTAATAAGCACAATATTAGTAGCTATATTTCTGAATCCTATTTTGGCTACAACTTCAGGTATGTCTTATGGGATAATAGGTGTGGTCTTAGGTTACTGCTTAAAAAATCAAAAGAAACCATATAATATATTAATAGCCTTGATTATAGCATGTATAATATCAATGCTGGTTGAGCTATGGTTAACTAGTAGGCTTATTAGCAATATAAGTATAATTCAATTTATTAATGAGGAATTGAATACATATATACATGAATTTAAGGTATATATAACTCAAACTAAAGAAATTTATAGCAACATGGGTATGAATGCTACTCAACTACAAATGTTTGAACATATAGAATCTATCTTTACAGTTGAGCTCTTAGCTATGTTGATACCAACTGTATTATTTATAGCTTCCTTTATACAAGCATATACAACAATGTTATTTACACATTTAGTATTTAGAAAACTTAAATATAAAGAAATAAAATACTTAAGGTTTTCAGAGTTTTATGTATCTAATCTAGTTGGAGCTACATTAATTGCTATTATTAGCATATGTGCAATAGTAGGAAGTAGGGGGATTACAGGTGGCTTATTTTTATATAATGCTATTTTAATGTTAACAATTATGATATTAGCTGTGAACGGAGCAGCTGTAACTGATTATTATTTTAGAAAGAAACTAGGAATGCCTAAGGTAATGAGAATACTTTTAGTAGTTCTCTTGTTTATAATAGGATCATCTAAAATTTTAGGAATAGTAGGTTTTGTAGAAATGATGTTAGATTTTAGAAAGCTGGATCCATATAGAATCAGAAAGGCGTAATATATGAGTAAAGAGAATTTTAAAGAAATGCTATTTAATTTTATAAAAAGTAAAATAGTTATAACTATTTTAGTTATATTATTATTAGTGTTTTTTATAAAGGATATGTTAATTGTTTCAAATATACTACTTCTAATATATGCAGCCGCTCTTTTGTATATTATATTTGATAATAGCAAGAAAGATAATTTTTCTAACAAAATCGAAAATATAATACACAAGGTTGATACTGCTAAATCTACAGCATTTTCTAAGGTGCATTTTCCAACTATGTTTTTATTAGAAAATGGAGAGGTAATATGGTATAACGAAAGTTTAGCTTTAAGATTAGAAAATAATGATATAGTAGGTAAAAATATAAAAGAAATAATTAAAGAGTTCAATATAAAATTAGCATTAGAAGGAAAAAGATCAGAGTATAAAAATGTTGTTTTTAAGGATAGAATTTATGATATTTATATAAGTATTATTCAAGATTATGAAATTAATGAAGATAATAATCTTATAGTAATCTCTTTTGATGATATTACAGATAATATTAATTTGATAAATCAAATTAATAATGCTAAAGAAAGTGTAATGCTTATAGAGGTAGATAATCTTGATGAGGTTATTAAGACTACAGAAGAAGATTTAAGACCACAGCTTATAGCAGACATAGATAGAACTATAAATAACTATGCTAATAGCCTAAAAGCGTTAATAAGAAAATATTCATCAAATAAATATGTATTAACTACTAAAGATGCTAATATAGAAAATGAGATGAATAAAAAATTTGATATACTAGATACAATTAGAGAAGTAAGCAGTGGAAATAAACTTACAGTTACTCTAAGCATTGGAGTGGGTAGAGGTGGAGATAATCCAGCTCAAAATCATGAGTTTGCTACTATAGCAAAGGATTTAGCTCTTGGAAGAGGTGGAGATCAATGTGTAGTCAAGAGCTTTGAAAAAGTATCTTTTTATGGTGGAAAAACTAAAGAAGTTGAAAAAAGGACTAAGGTTAGAGCTAGGGTAATTGGTCATGCACTTTTAGAATTGATAAATGAAAGTAGCAATGTAATTATAATGGGACATCACAATCCAGATATGGATTGCTTGGGAGCAGCAATAGGAATGTATAGTACCATACGTTCTTTAAATAAGGAATGTTATATAGTTATGGATGAGCCTCATGATGCTGTGCAGTATATGTTGGACAGATTAGATGATGATGATAACTATAAAGATACATTTATAAATATAAATGCAGTTAAAAATATTAAAAATGATAAAAGTTTATTAATATTAGTTGATGTTCATAATGAAAGTTACGTACTTTCTATGGAGGTAGTAGATTACTTCAGTAGAATAGTGATTATAGATCATCACAGAAAAACAAAAGACTTTATACAGGG
The DNA here is from genome assembly GCF_002477055.1 of Clostridium sp. UBA7503. NCBI lineage: Bacteria > Bacillati > Bacillota > Clostridia > Eubacteriales > Clostridiaceae > Clostridium > Clostridium sp. UBA7503. The sequence goes on along the minus strand of NZ_DLNT01000021.1, from coordinate 250,198 downwards.
TACAATGTTAAGTTATGTGGAAACCTATGCATCATCAACATCAGAATTAATAACAGAATTAATTCAGTATATGGTTGAAAAACCAAAATTGAGAGAAGTAGAAGCCGTAGCTCTATTAGCAGGTATTTGTCTAGATACTAAGAATTTCTGTTTTAAAACTGGAGTTAGAACCTTTGAAGCAGCAGCATTTTTACGAAGGCTAGGTGCTGATACTGTAGATGTAAAAAGAATTTTTAGTGAAGCTTTAGATATTTACATAACAAGGGCAGATATAATAAAAACTGCAAAGGTTAAAAGTGGAATAGCTGTAGCGAAATGTCCACCAGAAATATCAAATTCTGTATTACCAGCACAAGCAGCGGATGAATTGCTAAATATTACAGGTATTCAAGCATCATTTGTTATTGCTAAAATAGAAGAGGGCACTTATATAAGTGGAAGATCCTTAGGTGAAATAAATGTTCAGGTAATATTGGAATATTTAGGTGGTGGAGGACATTTAACAATGGCAGCTGCTAGAGTTAAAGATTCTAATCAAGATGAGGCAGAAGAATTATTAAATGATGCTATAGAAAAATACTTAAGGAAGGGTGAATAATAATGAAAGTTATTTTATTACAGGATGTAAAATCAGTTGGAAAAAAAGGAGAGGTTGTTAATGCTTCCGATGGATATGCAAGAAATTTCTTATTTCCTAAGAAGTTAGCACAAGAGGCAAATGATGTTAATATGCATGTTTTAAATAAGAAAAATGAAGCTGATAGAAAGAAGAAATTAGCTGAAATAGAGGAAGCTCAAAAAGTTGCAAATGAACTTAAGGATAAAGAGGTAATTATCTATGCTAAGTCAGGAGACAATGGTAGATTATTTGGAGCTATAACCACGAAAGATATTTCCCAGGAAATGGAAAAACAATTAAATATAACAATAGATAAGAAAAAAATAGTAGTTAATACTATTAAAACTATGGGATTATATGATGTAGAGGTAAAACTATATCCTGAGATATCAACTAAAATAAAGGTTATTATAAAAGAACAACAATAAATTTTAAAAACCGAGGGGAGGAAAGCATAGAAGGTATAAAAATCCTTCTATGCTAATAATTTTGAATATAAATTCAGTTGATAAAATAAATAATTTTAGCTTAGAAGAAGAATTAACTATGGAAGTAGAAATAGAAGTTTTAGAAGAAGTTATGTACAAGATTTTAGATGAAGGCACTATTCGAGGCAGAGCAGTAAAGTTTAAGGTTCAAAAGCACTTAAATAGTAAAGATATGTATAAAAAACTTTATGCCATAAATAAAATAGTTACTAATGGAAAAGGAATTAGTGTTCCACCAAGTGAAAATAACATAGAAGAAGTTTTAAAAGAAACTAGCCTAGAAATAAGTGAACTTTTAGCAAAAAGATATGTACAAAATAAATTAGATGCAGAAGTGGAAAAGCAAATTATAGAAAAGCAGGACAAGTATATTGATGAGGTAAGACTAGGGATCATAAAGAAACAAAGAGGACCAGAGAATAGTAAGACATTAAAAAAATATGCAGAGTTTGAATGTTTAGATTCAAAGCATTTAACTCAAAATATTTTGAGTATGCTTAGACCTGATAGTTTTTCAGAAATAATTGGGCAAGAGAGAGCTATTAAATCTTTAATATCTAAGATGGCATCTCCATATCCACAACATATAATTTTATACGGACCACCAGGAGTGGGTAAGACTACAGCAGCTAGGATTGCTCTTGAAGAAGTTAAGAAATTAAAACATACGCCATATGATAAGGATGCAAAGTTTGTAGAAGTAGATGGAACCACATTAAGATGGGATCCAAGAGAGATATCAAATCCTTTATTAGGTTCAGTACATGATCCTATATATCAAGGTTCAAAGAGAGATTTAGCTGAAAGTGGTACTCCAGAACCAAAGACGGGATTAGTTACAGAAGCACATGGAGGAGTTTTATTTATAGACGAAATAGGTGAATTAGATTATACTCTTCAAAATAAATTATTAAAAGTTTTAGAAGATAAAAGAGTTGAGTTTTCATCATCATATTATGATCCAGATGATGAAAGTACGCCTAAATATATTAAGTATTTATTTGACAATGGTGCTCCAGCTGATTTCGTTCTAATAGGTGCTACCACTAGAGAGCCAAGTGAGATTAACCCAGCATTAAGATCAAGGTGTACAGAAGTTTATTTTGAACCGCTATCTTCTGTAGATATAGAAAAAGTTGTATTAAATGCAGCCAAAAAGTTAAATATTAAATTAGAGGATGGTTTAGCAAAAGAAATAAGCAGATATACTATGGAAGGTAGAAAAGCTGTAAATATACTTGCAGATGTATATGGATATGTATTATTAAACAATGAAGAGAGAAATGATGTGGTTATAACTATTTCTGATTTTAATGAAGTAGCATCTAATAATAGATTAAGACCATATGAAGATATTAGTGATTTAGATTCTAAGGAAGTTGGACAGATTTTTGGTCTTGGAGTATCTGGATTCTTGGGATCAACTATAGAAATAGAATGTTCAAGTTTTGAGGCTAGGGAAAAAGGTAAAGGAACTATTAGATTTAATGATACTGCTGGATCTATGGCAAAAGACTCTGTTTTTAATGCAGCTTCTGTTATAAGAAAGATTACTGATAAGGAAATCAGAGACTATGATGTTCATGTAAATGTTATTGGTGGTGGAAAAATTGATGGACCATCAGCAGGTGCAGCTATAACAACATGTATTATAAGTGCCATTTTAGAAAAACCAATAAGACAGGATATTGCAATTACTGGTGAAATATCAATAAGAGGTAAGATAAAACCAGTAGGAGGAGTGTTTGAAAAAATATATGGAGCAAAAAGAAGAGGAATAAGGCAGGTAATAGTACCAAAAGATAACTTGAAGGATGTTCCAGCTAATATTAAAAATATAGAAGTTACAGCTGTATCAACAATAGAAGAACTACTAGAGTTAGTATTTTAGATACTTTGATTATTAAAACCCTGTAATATGATTATACAGGGTTTTAATTTAATTTTATAAATAAATGTTTGGATTTTTTTATAACTACATTATAATTAAAGAGAAGGATTTTATAATAAATAATGTTTTCTACATTATTTATTCCTTGAGAGTACATAGAGGAGTTTTCTTTTAATATATCGCAGGAGGTAATAATATGAGTGACTCACTTAGAACTATGCCACAAAATATAGAAGCTGAGCAGTCAGTAGTAGGGTCTATGTTAATAGATAAGAATGCTATTGCACAAGCTGCAGAGGTTCTTTCAGCTGAAGATTTCTATAAAGATGCTCATAAGACTATTTTTAAGGCTATTAGAGATTTATACAATAAAGATATACCTGTAGATATGATAACCTTGGTAGACTATCTAAAATCTAATGATATGCTTGAGCAAGCTGGAGGGGTAACATATATTATGGAAATAAGCACCTCAGTACCTTCTACAGTTAATTTATCTTCTTATATAAAAATTGTTGAAGATAAATCAACCCTTAGAAGGTTAATTAGAAGCTCAACGGAAATAATTGAAAATAGCTATAATAAACAAGATGATGTAGAATCAGTAATAGACTTGGCAGAAAAAAATATATTTAATATATCTGAAAAACGAAGTACTAGTGATTTTGAACCTATGAGTACTGTATTAGAAAGAGGTTTTTTAGAGATAGAAAAGATTTTTAATAATAAAGGTCAAGTAAATGGAGTAGCTAGTGGATTTAAAGATTTAGATGCAAAAACTTCAGGGTTTCAGAGCGGAGATATGGTTCTAATAGCAGCTAGACCATCTATGGGAAAAACTACATTTTGTCTTAATATAGCTCAAAATGCAGCTATTAGAGATGGTAGGAAAGTTGCAATATTCTCATTAGAAATGAGTAAGGAGCAATTAGCATATAAGCTCCTTTGTGCAGAGGCTAATGTAGATATGGTTAAGCTTAGAAATGGAGATTTAGACGATAGAGATTGGGAGAATATAGCAAGGGCTTCAGGACCACTTGCATCTGCCGGAATATATATAGATGATACTGCAGGTATTTCTGTCATGGAGATGAGGTCTAAATGTAGAAGACTTAAAATAGAGCATGGAATAGATTTAATTATCATAGACTATCTTCAATTAATGTCAGGAAGCAATTCTGATAATAGACAACAGGAAGTATCAGAAATATCAAGAAGTATAAAAGCTTTAGCTAAAGAAATGAAATGTCCAGTAATTGCATTATCTCAATTATCCCGTGCACCAGAACAAAGGGCAGATCATCGTCCTATGCTATCAGATTTAAGAGAATCAGGTTCTATTGAGCAGGATGCAGATATAGTTATGTTCTTATATAGAGAATTTTATTATAGCAAAGAAAAAGAAGATGAGAACATAGCGGAATGTATATTAGCTAAACATAGAAATGGTGAAGTTGGAACTGTAAATTTAGCATGGATAGGTAAATTTAGTAAATTTGGAAACTTAGACTTAGTTCATCCAGAATAATTTAAAGAGATTTCGTAGAAAGTAGTAATAAAGTATAATTAAATATCATTTATTTTTATTGCATATACTAAAGCCTTATTACATAAAGATATATTAGCTATATTTTATGTGAGGTGAGATCACTCATGGTAAATGAGATGAATAAGAATAAATTAATAGATGATAAGGTTAACAATGGAAAAGAGACATATTTTCACAAGCATTCGAAATTAGATGACATTACTATAACAGAAGAACAAGAAGATGATATTATAAGCTTGTATAATAACGGAATTATGAAAGATATAAGAGATATTAGTAACAACAATGAAGAAGTAACAATAATTAAGTCTAAAGAATTTTATTGTGACAAAGATAAAGGGTCTATATTAGAATCTAAGGATAAAAACTGTAGCGAAAAAAGTTGGGGAGCAACATTAGTGTTTTGTATACTTTTAGGTTTTATAGGGTTCCATAGATTTTATGTTGGAAAAGCAGGAACTGCAATATTAATGTTACTTACACTAGGTGGTTTTGGCATATGGATTATAGTAGATTTAGTATCTATAGTAATAAATAGTTTTACAGATGAATATGGTAGAATTGTTAAAAGAAAAAAGTCCATAGATCAAAATTAAAAAGATGTGGTAAAACATATCTTTTTTAAGTATTATTGAATAATTTTAATAGATTTGATAATATTCATCTTAATATAGTATACGAAGTAAAGATTAAGGAGAACAGTTATGGAAAATAAGAAAATTGGTGAGTTTAACAAAGGGGATAGAATTGAAAGTTTTTTCTTAGTAAAAAATGTAGAATGTAAAATAACTAATAATAGTACTACGAATAAATATTTAGATCTTATGCTAATAGATTCAACTGGGGAAATAAATGCAAAGTTATGGGAATGTAATGAAAACATTGAAGCTTCAATAAAGGATAATATACTTGTAAAAGTAAGAGCTGTAGTAAATGAATATAGAGGGAAATTACAGTTAAAGATAGAGAAAATTAGACCAGCTACAGAAGAAGATAATGTTAATATAGATGAATTTATACTAGTTGCTCCTTATAAGTCTGAAGATATGTTTGAAACTCTATTAGATTATATAGAAAAAATAGAAAATAAAGATATAAAACATATTACAGAAAATATTATAGGTAAATTAAGTTACAAGTTAATGCATTATCCAGCTGCTAAATCCAATCATCACGCAATTAAAGGTGGTCTTTTATATCATATAACTACTATGTTAAATGTAGCAGAAAAATTATTAGATATATATAATTATCTAAATAAAGATTTATTGTATTCAGGTATAATTCTTCATGATATAGCTAAAATAATGGAGATGGAATCTAGTGAGCTAGGAATAGTATCTAAATATAGTACGGAAGGCCAGTTACTCGGACACATAATACAAGGAATTGGTTTAATTGAGGATGCTGCAATGGAAGTTAGTGCAGATAAAGAAGTAGTTATGTTATTACAACATATGATATTAACGCATCACTATGAGCCGGAGTATGGAAGTCCTAAGAAACCTATGATACCTGAAGCAGAAATGTTACATCATTTAGATGTATTAGATGCTAGAATGTATGATATGCGTAAAGCTACTAAGGATTTAAATCCAGGTGAATTCTCTGAAAAAGTATATAGTTTAGATGGAATAAGTATATACAAATCATTCATATAAATACGAATAATATAAATATAAAAAGTGTAATATATTCTTATAGGATGTGTTACACTTTTTAGGGTTTAAGATAATATTATAATAAATTTAATTATAATAAAAAGCTAATTATACATATTAGATTAACAAAATATATTGTATAAAGCCATTTATATAATATATTTTAGGAGATGTAAAGTTTGTTATTAAGAAATAATAAAAGCATTCTATGTTAGGATAGAGTAAATAAATATTGGGAAAAATAAATTTCTAAAGAAATATATTTACGAAGAATTTTGAATGCATTATATAAAATATTCGTATTTTTTATTGAAAATACTACATCTCTTTGTTAATATATTTATGGGGTGATTAACATGTATAAAAATTATGATATTATAATTGTTGGTGCAGGAGCTAGTGGTGTTTTCGCGGCCTATGAATTAACAGCTTTAGGCTCAAAGGCTAAAGTATTAATGATAGAAAAAGGAAATAGCCTAGAAAAAAGAAAATGTCCTATAGATGGGAAAAAAATAAAAACTTGCATTCATTGTAAATCTTGCGACATTATGAATGGTTATGGTGGTGCTGGAAGTCTTTCAGATGGTAAGTATAATATAACTAATAACTTTGGTGGAGATTTATATAAATATGTCGGTAGGCAAGAAGCTTTAGATCTTATGTATTATGTAGATAAGGTTTTATGTGATCATGGTGGAAGTGATGCGAAGTTATATTCAACTGCGGATAGTACACTAAAGACTGAGGCACTAAAACATGATTTACATCTTTTAGATGCTAAAGTTAGACATCTTGGTACAGATAGAAATGTAAAAATACTAGGTAATTTATATAATAAGATAAAAGATAATATAGAGATGAAGTTTAATACTGAAGTTATGAATATAGAAAAGTACGGTAAAGAATTTATAGTGAAAACTGAGGATGAAGAATTTAGATGCAAAGATATAATAGTTGCCACAGGAAGGTCGGGATCTAAATGGATATCTAAGGTTTGTACTAAGCTAGGTATAGAAAGTAGAAGTAATAGAGTAGATATAGGTGTTAGAGTTGAACTACCTGCAGCTATTTTTGAACACATAACAGATAAAGTATATGAAAGTAAAGTTGTATATAGAACTAAAAAGTATGGAGATTTAGTCAGAACATTTTGCATGAACCCACATGGTGAGGTAGTTAGTGAAAATACAAATGGAATAGTAACAGTAAATGGACATAGCTATTCAAATCCAGAACTTCATACAGAAAACACAAACTTTGCATTATTAGTTACTAATAATTTTACAGAGCCATTTAAAAATAGTAATGAATATGGTGAATCTATAGCAAGACTTAGTAATATGTTAGGTGGCGGAGTATTAGTTCAAAGATTTGGAGATTTAGTACAGGGGAGAAGAACTAATGATCATAGAATGAGTAAAAGCTTTACTATTTCAACTTTAAAAGCTACACCGGGAGATTTAAGCTTAGTTATACCAAAGCGTCAATTAGATGCTATAATAGAAATGATATATGCTCTAGATAATATAGCACCCGGAACAGCTAATGAAGATACATTGTTATATGGTGTAGAAGTTAAGTTTTATAATTCTAATATAGAAGTGGATAATAACTTAGAAACAAAAGTAAAAAGCCTTTATGTATTAGGAGATGGGTCTGGAGTTACACATTCACTATCACAAGCATCTGCTAGTGGTGTTTATGTTGCTAGAATATTAGATGAGAAATATAGTAAGCTAGTTTAATTTATAGTAAGTTTTACTAATGAGTAAAAAAAAGGAGATGTAAAATATGTCATCATTTGTGGTATTAGGAGCTCAATGGGGAGACGAAGGAAAGGGTAAAATGACTGATTATCTTGCAGAAAGTGCAGATGTAGTTGTTAGATTCCAAGGGGGAAATAATGCAGGTCATACTGTAGTAGTGGGAGAAAAGGAGTATAAGCTACATTTAATTCCATCAGGAATACTTTATAAAGACAAACTTAATGTAATAGGCAATGGAGTGGTTGTAGATCCAGAAGCTCTATTTACAGAAATGGATTATTTAAAAGGATTAGGAGAAAACATAACTCCGGAGAGATTAATAATAAGTGACAGAGCTCAAGTTATAATGCCTTATCATAAGGTATTAGATGCTCTTAAGGAAGAAGCTAGAGGAAAGAACGATATAGGTACTACTAAAAAAGGAATAGGACCTTGTTATACTGACAAAGTTGAGAGATGTGGAATAAGGGTTTGTGATCTTATTAAACCAGAAGTTTTAAGAGAAAAATTACAAGAATATCTTCCAGCTAAAAATGATTTAATAGTTAAAATTTATGGTGGAGAGGCCCTAAGCTTTGATGAGGTTTTTGAGGCCTATTTAGAATATGGTAAGAGAATGAAGCCATTTGTAGATGATGCATCAGTTAGAGTTTTTAATAGCATAAAAGCAAATAAAAATGTGTTATTTGAAGGAGCTCAAGGAACACTTCTTGATATAGATTTTGGTTCATATCCATATGTAACATCTTCTAATACAGTAGCAGGTGGTATATGTACAGGTGCTGGTATAGGACCAACTATGATAGATAGTGCTGTAGGAATTGTAAAAGGATATACAACTAGAGTTGGAAAAGGACCTTTTCCAACGGAACAAGAAAATGAAGTTGGAGATTGGATAAGAGAAAAAGGATTTGAATATGGAGTTACTACAGGAAGAAGTAGAAGATGTGGTTGGCTTGATCTCGTTATACTAAAAAGTGCTGCTAGAGTTTCTGGATTAACTAGTTTTGGAGTAACAAAGATTGACACACTAGCTGGACTTGATAAAATAAAAGTTTGTGTAGGATATAAGTTAGATGGAAAAGTAATAGACTACTTCCCAGCTAGCCTTGAAGATTTAGCAAAATGTGAACCTGTATATGAAGAATTTGATGGATGGGATGAAAGTATAAAAGATGCTAGAAAATATGAAGACCTTCCAGAAAATGCAAAGATATACTTAAGAAAAATAGAAGAATTCACTGGTGTTAGGATATCTATAATATCAGTAGGTCCTAAAAGAGATCAAACTATGAGAATCTCAGATCTTTAAAAGTACGTCATTGTAAGAAAGATTAGAAAAAAATTAATTCAAAGTTTAAAACTGACAAGAAATACATTTATTTCTTATCAGTTTTATTTTTTAAAAATATTAAATTAAGTGGTATATAAAATCACACAAATCACCTTGAATAACAGCTTTTATGTTAATATGTAATCTAATCCTTTAATGAATTATAAATGGCGTTCACAGCAGCACTAGAGGAGCTCCAGCACCACTGCAAATTAAAACCACCACAATCACCATCAACATCTAAAATTTCGCCACCAAAGTATAGACCCAGAGTTAGTTTAGATTCTAAAGTTATAGGGTTTACCTCCGTAGTATCTATTCCACCTATGGTAACTTGAGCATTTTCAAAAGAGTTGGTATCAATAACTTGAAACTTCCAATCACATAAAATCTTATAAAGTTTAAATCTATATTCATATTCTAGGGAATATGTAAGCATGTGAATGTCAGTAATTCCACACTCTTTTAATATAATAGGAATAAGTTTTTTATTTATAATTCCTACTAGATTGTCTGAAATACTTCTATATGAAAACACTGCAAAGTGTGTTTCAAAAAAATCTACTATATGGTCATAATCTGAATTAAGTAAATTTACATGTATAAAAACTGATGACTTACTTAGAATTCCTTTAGAAGCAATTCTACTAAGCTGTAGAATTGGAGGCCCTGATATACCATAGTCTGTGAATAAGATTTCACCAAATTCTTGTTTTTTAGTTTCACCATTTACTTCTATATTACAAGAGCTTTCAAATTTCACCCCAGAAATAGCCTTAAGTCTATCATAGTTTAGTTTTAATTGAACTATACCAGGTGTTAAGTTTATTAATCTATGGCCAAAGTTTTTAGCTAGTTTATGACCAGAGCCATCAGATCCCGTTCTAGTATAACTTTTTCCTCCAGTACATAAGAGAACTTTTTTACATGTATATGTAGTTGAAGAAGTAATAATTTCGAAGTATCCCTTCTTTGTGTTAATGATATTTAAAACTTTTTCATTCATGTAAGTAGGTATATTTCTTTCAGATAAATTCATTCTAAGAATATCTAACACGGAGGATGCTTGAAGAGATAATGGGTATATCTTTCCAGAATCTAAGGTACATGTATATATTCCTATGGATTTAAAAAAGTTAAGAGTATATTCTAAATCATAGGTATTAATAATATCTTTAAAAAAATTATTATTATCACTATGAAATCTTGATAAGGATAATTTTTCGTTTGTTAAATTACAACGTCCATTACCAGTAATTAACAATTTTTTGCCTACTCTATCGCTACTATCTATTATAGCTACGTCTATACTTAAATCTTTTGATTTAATTGCAGATACTATGCCACAAGATCCACCACCAACAATAATTAAGTCATGATACAAAATAAGATCACCTCAAGCCTTTAAATATATTTTATAACATATTAACTAATATATTAACTATAGTATATAGAATTATACTACATATTAAAACTATAATATAAGTTTATTATTAAATTATAATATATTTAATAAATAACATATTTTCTGTATATAATTTTGGAGAAAAAAATAAAAAAAAATATTTTTAAAAATTTGTTGACAAAAGTTTAAAATTTTTGTATTATAATAAATGTCGGATGACCCGGCAAACACAAAACAAAAGCAAAATGACATATGGCTCCTTGGTCAAGCGGTCAAGACACCACCCTTTCACGGTGGTAACAGGGGTTCGATTCCCCTAGGAGTCACCATACTAGGTCGCATAGCTCAGCTGGGAGAGCACCTGCCTTACAAGCAGGGGGTCACAGGTTCGATCCCTGTTGCGACCACCACATAATTTAATGTGGCCCAGTGGCTCAGTTGGTTAGAGTGCCGGCCTGTCACGCCGGAGGTCGAGGGTTCGAGTCCCTTCTGGGTCGCCATTTATGCTGGCATGGCTCAACGGTAGAGCAGCTGATTTGTAATCAGCAGGTTGTAGGTTCGATTCCTATTGCCAGCTCCAAAGATTCTGAATTAATTCAGAATCTTTTTTATTTTTTGAATTAATATATAAGTAAAAAATAATTAAATACATAAAAATTAAGGGCATATTTTAATTTAAAATAAATTATTGTCATAAAGGTGTATAATTATATCTTTACAAACGAATATTTGTTCGTTAAAATAAGAATGTAAGTTAATTTTGAGGATGTGATATTTGTGGAGAATAAGTCCGAGAGAATAATATTTCACATAGATGTTAACTCTGCATTTCTATCATGGACAGCTATAAATTTATTAAGAAGTGGAGAAAGTGAAATAGATATAAGAAAAATTCCTTCTATAATAGGTGGAAGTATAGAAGATAGAAGAGGAGTAGTTTTAGCAAAATCAATTCCAGCTAAGAAATTTAATATAATAACAGGAGAACCTATAGTAGCCGCGTTGAAAAAGTACCCTCAATTAAAAGTTTATCCACCAGAACATAAACTATATACAAGGTTCAGTAATGATATGTATAAATTGTTAGAGCCATATTCTGATTTTATTGAAAGATATTCTATAGATGAAGTTTTTATGGAAGTAAGTCATTTTAAATATGACTACATGGAAAAGGCTAAGGATATTAAAAAAAAAATAGAAGAAGACTTAGGTTTTACAGTAAATATAGGAATAGGAAATAATAAGTTGTTAGCTAAGATGGCTAGTGATTTTTCTAAGAAGAATTCTATCCATACATTATTTAAAGAAGAAATAAAAATAAAGATGTGGCCACTTAAAGTAGGCGATTTATTTATGGTTGGAAAAGCAGCAGAAAAAAAGCTTATAGATTTAAATATATTTACAATTGGAGATTTAGCAAATTATAATTTGAGCATTTTAAGAAATATATTTAAGAGCTATGCAAATATAATTTATGAATATGCCAATGGAATAGATAATTCACCCATTAACTGTGATAATTATGTGGATGTAAAAGGCATAGGAAATTCAACTACTACAAGCAAGGATATATTAAGTATAGATGAAGCTCTAAAAGTATTATTGTCACTTACTGAAAGCGTAGCTAAAAGACTTAGAGATAATAAATCTTTATGTGGTATTGTAGCTGTATCAATAAAGTCGAATATATTTACAACTTATTCTCATCAGAAAAAATTTTTAACCTCAACAGATTCGACTGAGGAGATTTTTAAATTAGTGAAAGTAATATTTAAGGAGATGTGGCGTAAAGAACCTATAAGATTATTAGGAGTCAGAGTAACTAAGTTGAGTGATAATAGTATATATCAAAAATCTTTATTTGATGATGAAAAAATAGATAAACAAAGAAGCTTAGATAGTACCATAGATAAAATAAGAGAAAAGTATGGAGATTCATCCATAATAAGATCTACCTTTATACACTCAAATAATAAAAAGGGCTTAGAAGATGAAAAGGCAGAAGATTTTTTAATGATGGGAGGCCTTTATGATTATTCTAAATAAAAAAACATCCTAACTTAATATAAGTATAAGTTAGGATGCTTTAATCAAATAAAATTATTTAGAGGATGCTTTACTATTTAAATTTTTTTGAAGTCTTATATCATCACCATAAAACTTAAACAAGGAAAAGTTACCAAAAAGTCTAGATGTAATACGTTCTGAATAGATAGATAATAATTCATCTAAAGAAAAGTTACTAGATATTAACATTTTTTTATTTCTTAGAAGCTTTGTATTCAGTAGGTTAAATAACTCAGATATAGCAAATTCTGATGATACTTCTGTACCTAAGTCATCTATTATAAGCAAATCACAATTAATTAGGTGATCTTCTAGAGCTGAATTGTTATTAAATCTTATATCTTTTAAGTTTTTAATTAATTCTTCAGAAGTCTTATATACTATAAAATATCCATTATCTATTAATTCTTTCGCGATACAGCGAGATAAAAAGGTTTTTCCAGTGCCTGGATTACCATAAAAAAGAAGATTTTCTGATGTTAACTCAAAATTTGCTATATATCTAAAACATTGATTTACAATACTTTTCATATTTTCCTTTGGACTATATTTTTCACGGCCAATTCTTTTATCACTATAGAAGTCCATATTAAAATTAGCAAAATTATGATCATCAGAAACTATGAATAAATCAGTATTTCTATAATAAATACTATTAAGTTTTTGTTTATAGCAACTACATTTTTGTAATCCTATAAATCCAGTATCTTTACACTTATTACAATTATAATGAATATCTAAATAATCTAAAGGATAACCGTTTGATACCAGTAATTCAGTCTTTTTAACTCTTAAATTAGTTATATTTTCCCTTAATTCTTTTAAATGTTGTTCTCTATTAGGCGCATCCTGAAAGGCTGCTAGGGAAACCTTAATACATAGCTTACCAATATGATTTTCAATATCGTCTATTTCAGGAACACGTTTTTTTACTTCTGATTTTCTTAATTCTAAAGCATTTTTTTGATTTTCCTTTATTTTATCATAAAATTTCATAATTTCTAAATGATGTTTATTAATCATTATTATCCCATCCTAAAAGTTTTCTTTCTAAATCATCAAAATCATAGGTCCTTTGATCGTAACTATGAAATTTACCTTTACCTTTTTTTGTATTGGTATTTGAAACTTCATTAACAATAGGTTTAAAATTAATTTTTTTCTTATCTTTTAACTCAATATCTTGAAGAGTTTTAATTTTGTCTTTAAACCAACTATTAAGTATACCATCAATATATTTAAAGTCAGCTCTACTTAGTCTTTCAAAGCATATGTCACAAGCTTTATATATAATTTCTAAAGAAAAATTATATACATTTAACCATTTTTCCAAAAGCTCTTCTTGAGGTTTCATAACATCACCATTTTTCAGACCTAAATAAGTTAAGATTTTTCTTATATTAATCCATTTATCCTCATGTTTTTTTATATAGTCTTGTGCTTCATCTATACTAGTTATATTGTTATCACTCCAAGATACAGCTATTTTCTCAATATATCTATAGTCAGATTTTCCTTTAGAAACACAATATTCTATAAGTAAAAGTATAATTTCAGGAGAAAAATTAAAGTCGTTTTGCCATCCGAGATAAGTAGTCATTTCTTTGGGCGAAAGTGGACGTGCTAATAATCTTTCTATATCTTGCAACATATCTTTAACCATAGAATTATCTAGTTCTTTTAATAAATTCACAGATTTTCCGTTATTGGGAGCTTTAGTTAGTTCTAAGAATTCTATATTATAATTTCCCATGTTATCTATGGGAACTAATCTTATAACACCTTCGTCATTCCAATAATTCCAAGCATTTATTACGTCAGTTTCTAATAAGGATAGAGCTGAAGCTATAAGAGTTGAGTTTACACCTATTTCTCCACTAACACAATATTTAAGACCAAGTAAATAAACTTTTATATACTCGCCTCTAGCCTTTACCATGAAGTTATCTATAAACACATTGCTTACGGGAGTATAATCTAAATTTTTGGTTTTAAACATAAAAGTACTCATAGAATCTCAACCTTTCCATGTTATCGTAATGTAATAGCATTACATTAAACTCTTGTTGAAAACTAAGGTTATAATTATATATAAGTAAATAAATTATTTATTTGTTATATAAGTTATATCTTATTGCTCTATTTTTATAACCTTTTAGAATAAGTTTCAATTAAGAATTATATTATAACCTTAGTATATCATATAGTAAACCTATTAAAAGTAAAATTTAATAATTAATAAATGTATATATATTAGTATATAAAATTAATATTTTATTAATAATAAAATTAACTATTGTTTTATACATTATGTTTAAAATAATTTCAATGGGGTATATTATCATTGTAGTAGGGAGGTAATACAATGATGAAAAATATACTACGAGAATTAGTCATAGTATGTGTATCACTCTTATGTATTTTAATTATGATTACCATGAATCCGGTAGAAGCAAAGGAAAATATAAAAGCGAATGAAAAAATAAAGGCAGTAGTTATGAAATCAGATGGTGTAGAAATTGGCATAGTTGCTGATGAAGCTACAGGTAACGATGCTCTTAATAAAGTAAGAGATATCTATATAGATACATGTAATATAGATAATGTTAAAGATATTGCTGTAAATAATAAAATAGTATATAAAAAAATAACATGTAATAAAGAAGATGTTTTAAGTGAAAGTGAAATTTCTAATAAAATAATAGGATACAATGATACAAATGATAACAGTTTAATTAACTTTACAGTTACAAAAGAAAATCAGGTTAAATATATACAAAAGACTAATAATTCGCAAGTTGCTTTTACGCCTCTTAGTAGGGGGAGTACCCAAATAAATAGAGAGGTTTTTTTACACAATTCAATAACAACACCTATAAAGGGTATACTAACGTCTACTTTTGGTGAGAAGAGAGAAGGATATTATCATAAGGGAATTGATTTGGCTGCTAATACAGGTACTGAAATTCAAGCTGCATTAGATGGAACAGTGAGCTTTTCAGGGGTAGCGGATGGATATGGTAAAGTAGTAATAATCGATCATAGTGATAACTTGCAGACTGTATATGCACATTGTAGCAAATTAAATGTGTCTGAAGGGGAACAGATTCTAAGAGGGCAAGTTATAGCAGAAGTTGGAAATACTGGAGATAGCACAGGTCCACATCTACATTTTGAAATAAGAGTAGATGGAGTTCCAATAGATCCTTTGGGATATAATGGTATAATTGGATATTAAATTTTTAATAAAGTCTAGATTTATCTAGACTTTATTTTTGGTAAAAATGAATAAATTGTGACAAGTTAAATTATTTGTAAAAATAAAAGTAAAAAAAAATATTGACTTTATTTTTCTTTAGTAATATACTTTGATTATCAAAATATTTGAAAGTCAAACAAAAGGGGAATAAAGTAGAATGAAATCCTTAAATTCAAATAAATACGTATTAAATGAATTATTAGTAACTATATTTAATGATATTTTAGAGATCGAACAAACTGCACTACAAGAAGGAGTGCTTAAAGATTTATCGGTTACAGAGATACATACTATTGAAGCTATAGGAATGTATCATCCAAGAACTATGACGGAAGTAGCAAATGATTTAAATATTACAGTAGGTACTTTAACGACAGCCATAACGAAACTCGTGAAAAAAGGATATGTAGAACGTACAAGAGGAGAAGAAGATAGAAGATCTGTAATGATAGCTCTTACCAGAAAAGGAAAGTTAGCATACAGAGTTCATGAAAAATTTCATCAGGACATGATTAGTGAAACTATAAAAGGTTTAACAGATGAAGAGGAAGAAGTACTAATAAGATCTCTAGAGAAAGTAAATAGCTTCTTTAAGTCAAAATACAATCTTAAAAAATAAGTAAAGGAGAATAAATGTGATTGGTTCAAGAATACTAGGAACAGGTTCTTATACACCATCTAATATAGTTTACAATAAAGATATAGAGAATATTGTAGATACTTCAGATAGCTGGATTAGAGAGAGAACTGGAATTGCGGAAAGAAGAATTTCTACTGGAGAAGATACTTCAGAATTAGCAATAAAGTCAGCTTTAAAGGCTTTAGAAGATAGTAATGTAGATGGTAAAGAAATTGATTTAATTTTAGTGGCCACAGTTTCACCAGATAGTTTAATTCCATCAGTTGCATGTAATGTACAAAAGGAAATAGGTGCTGTAAATGCTATGGCTTTTGATATAAATGCTGCATGTAGTGGTTTTATATTTGCGCTAGATATAGCTAAGGGATATATAGAAACAGGTAGGGCTACAAAAGCTTTAATAATTGGAGCAGAAGTATTATCTAAAATCGTCAATTGGGAAGATAGAAATACTTGTGTATTATTTGGAGATGGAGCAGGAGCTGTAGTTATAGGAAAAGATTCTGAAGAGTATATAAGTTATATCAACTGTAAAAGTGTAGGATCTAAAGGTGAATCCCTTACTTGTGACATACTTCCTATGGAGAATATATGTACCAAGGAAGTTATAAATAATAATAAGATTCAGATGAATGGAAAAGATATTTATAAGTTTGCCGTTAAGGTTATGGAAGAGGAATTTAATAGAATTACTGAAAAAAGTAATATAAAAAAGGAAGATGTAGATTTTATACTTCCACATCAAGCTAATATAAGAATGATAGAAAGTGTTAGTAAGAAAATTGATATACCTTTATCTAAATTCATTATAAATTTAGATAAAAAGGGGAATACATCTAGTGCAAGTATTCCAATAGCTTTAGATGAAGCAAATAAAAATGGTCAAATTAAACAAGGAAGTAACATAGTAATTATAGGATTTGGTGGTGGACTAACCTATGGTAGTGCACTGTTAAAATGGAATAAATAATTAAAAGTATATAGGAGGAATAAAAAATGGTATTAGAAAGAGTAAAAAAAGTTATAGCAAAAGAACTAGGTGTAGAGGTAGAGGAATTAAATATACAAGCAAGTTTTACAGATGATTTAGGAATAGATTCTCTAGAAATATTTGAAATTGTTATGAGTTTAGAAGAAGAGTTTGATATTGAAATTCCAAATGAGGATATAGAAAACATAAAAAATGTTCAAGATATTTCAAGCTATATAGAAAGCAAAGTTAATTAAAACAAAGGTCAGATAGCTATCTATCTGACCTTAACCATAGGAGGTATATATGTTCAAATCAGATATATGTGAAGCTTTAGGAATAAAATACCCAATAATTCAAGGGGCTATGGCTTGGATTGCAGATAGCATATTAGCAAGTAGCGTATCAAATGCGGGAGGACTTGGAATTATAGCGGCAGGAAATAACTCTCCAGAAAATGTTAGATTAGAAATAAGAAAAGCTAAAGAACTTACAGATAAACCTTTTGGAGTAAATATAATGCTTCTTAGTGATAATGCTGATGAGGTTGCTAAGATTGTTTGTGAAGAGGGAGTAAAGGTTGTTACAACAGGTGCAGGAAACCCAGGTAAATACATGAATATGTGGAAAGATCATAATATTAAGGTTATTCCAGTAGTAGCTTCAACAGGGCTTGCAAAACGAATGGAGCGAAGTGGAGCAGATATGGTAATTGCTGAAGGTTGTGAAGCTGGTGGACACATAGGAGAACTTACAACTATGGCACTTCTTCCTCAGGTTATAGATGCTGTAAATATACCTGTTATATCAGCTGGTGGTATAGGAGATTCTAGAGGAATGTTAGCCGCATTAGCATTAGGTGCTAATGGATTTCAAGTAGGAACTAGATTTCTAGCAGCTAATGAGTGCACTATTCATGAAAATTATAAAAAGAAGGTAATAGAATCAAAGGATATAGATTCAGTAGTTACAGGTAGAAGTACTGGGCATCCTGTAAGAGTTCTTAGAAATAGATTATCTAGAGAATATTTAAGACTTGAAAAGTCAGGTATATCAGCTGAAGAGCTAGAACAATTAGGGGTTGGTGGACTTAAAAAGGCTGTTATAGACGGTGATGTAGATAATGGTTCTATTATGGCAGGTCAAATTGCAGCTTTAATAAAAAAAGAAGAAAGTTGTGAAGAAATAATTAAAGATTTTGTAGAAGGTACTGAAACTTTACTAAAATCCATGATAAATAAATTTTAAAATTGAGAGGTAACTATGAAAAGTATAGCATTTATTTTCCCAGGCCAAGGAAGTCAGTACGTAGGTATGGGAAAGGAAATATATGAAGAATTCTTAGAAGCTAAGAAAGTATTTGAAAAGGCTAACAAAATTTTAAATAAAGATATAAGTGAGTTATGCTTCAATGGATCGATAGAAGAACTAACCTCTACTGAAAATAATCAAGTAGCTATAGTAACTCTTTCAATAGCATTATTTGAAATTTTGAAATCTTATGGAATAAATCCTAAAGTTGTTGCAGGATTGAGCCTTGGAGAATATTCTGCTTTAATCTCAAGTGGAATTATGAATTTTGAAGAAGGATTAAGAGTAGTAAGAGAAAGAGGAATATTCATGAAGGAAGATAGTGATAAAACTAACGGCTCCATGGCGGCTATCATTGGTGGGAAAATAGAAATTATAGAAGAAGTCTGTAATGAACTGAGTGATAAAGGAATAATAGGTATAGCAAATTATAATTGTAGTTCTCAAATTGTAATTTCAGGAGAGGATTTCTTAGTAGAAGAAGCTATGAGAAGTTTAAAAATTAAAGGCGCTAAGAAAATTGTTAAGTTACCAGTAAGTGGAGGATTTCATACACAATTAATGGAAAATGCATCTAAAAAATTAGGAGATGTATTAAGTGAGGTAACTTTTTATGAAAGCAATATAGAAGTAATACCTAATGTTACAGGAGAGGTTTTACAAAACGTAATGGAACTTACACAGTTGTTAGAAGCTCAAGTTAAATCTTCTGTAAAATGGCAAAAGACCATAGAAAATATGATTGATATGGGAATTAATACTTTTATAGAAGTGGGACCAGGAAAAGCCCTTAGTGGTTTTGTAAAGAAAATAAATAAAGATGTAAAAATATTAAATGTTGAGGATAAAGAATCAATTTATAGTACATTGAAATATTTACAAGAAGCTCATGTATAGGAGAGGATATATATATGTTTAAAGGGAAGAATGTGGTAGTTACTGGAGGAAGTAGAGGTATAGGAAGAGCTATAGCTATAGAGTTTGGTAAAAAAGGAGCTAATGTGGTTATAAATTATGTTAGTAGTGATGCAGAGGCAGAAAAAGTTGCCGAGGAAATAAAAAGCCTTGGAGGAAATTCTATTTTAGTAAAAGGAGATGTAAGTAGTTTCGAAGAAGGGAAAAAATTAATAGATGAAACGGTAAAAGTTTTTGGAACTATAGACATATTAATTAATAATGCAGGAATAACAAAAGATGGATTAATTATGAGAATGAAAGAAGAGCACTTTGATAAGGTTATAGATATAAATCTTAAGGGTGTATTTAATACTTGTAAGAGTGCAGTATCTCACATGCTTAAACAGAGAAGTGGAAAGATTATAAATATTTCTTCTGTAGTAGGAGTTGTAGGGAATGCAGGTCAGGCAAACTATGCAGCATCTAAAGCTGGTGTTATAGGACTTACTAAGTCAATAGCTAAGGAAGTAGGAGCTAGGGGGATAACTGTAAATGCTGTAGCACCAGGATTTATAAAAAGTGATATGACAGATGTATTAAGTGAAAAAGTAAAGGATGGTATGTTAGGACTAATTCCTCTAAATAGATTTGGAAATGTAGAAGATGTAGCAAGGACTGTAATTTTTCTTGCATCAGAGGGTGGAGACTATATAACAGGTCAAGTTATAAATGTAGATGGCGGAATGGTAATGTAGTTATTTAAGGAGGACATATAAAGTGAATAGAAGAGTAGTAATTACAGGCATAGGAGCATTAACCCCTATTGGTAATGATATTAACAGCTTTTGGGATGGAGTTAAGAATGGTAAATGTGGCATAGATTTTATAAAATCTATGGATGTAGAAAAGTTTAAGGTTAAAATAGCTGCAGAGGTTAAAGATTTTGACCCTACAGAAGTTATTGATAGAAAAGAAGCTAAGAGAATGGATAGATATTGTCAACTTGCTATGGCAGCAGCAGAGGAGGCAGTAAAATCTTCAAATTTAGATTTAGATAGTATTGATAAATATAGATTTGGTGTTTTAATTAGTTCAGGAATTGGAGGACTCGATACATTAGAAAATGAATATAAAAGAATGTTAGAAAGAGATACAACTAAGGTATCACCATTTTTAATTCCTATGATGATAGAGAATATGGCAGGAGGAAATGTTGCTATAAAATATGGTGCTAAAGGGCCATGCCTATCTGTAGTGACAGCTTGTGCTACAGGAACTAATAGTATAGGTGAAGCTTTTGAGATGATAAAGGCAAATAGGGCAGAGGTAATGATTACAGGCGGTACAGAGGCATCTATAACATCAATAGGTCTTGCTGGATTTACTGCATTAACGGCTTTAAGTAAGAGTGAGGATCCTAAAAAAGCATCTACTCCTTTTGATAAAAATAGAAGTGGATTCGTAATGGGTGAAGGAGCAGGAGTTTTAATTTTAGAAGAGCTCCAGCATGCAAAGGCAAGAGGTGCAAAAATATATGGTGAAGTTATTGGATATGGAGCTACTTGTGATGCTTATCATATCACTCAGCCTAGTGCTGATGGAGAAGGGGCAGCAAGAGCTATGCAACTTGCCATAGAAGAAGGAAATGTAAGGTTAGAAGATATATCATATATTAATGCTCATGGAACTAGTACTCCATATAATGATAAATTTGAAACTATAGCTATTAAAAATTTATTTAAAGAGCAAGCCTATAAGATCCCAGTTAGTTCTACAAAATCAATGACAGGACATTTATTGGGAGCATCAGGTGCTATAGAATCAATTGTATGTATAAAGGCTTTAGAGGAAGGGTTTATTCCAGCTACTATTGGTCTTGAAGAGAATGATGAAGATTGTGATTTAGATTATGTTCCTAATATTGGAAGAAAAGCAGAACTAAAATATGCTTTGTCTAATTCTTTAGGATTTGGTGGTCATAATGCTACACTTTTATTTAAGAAATGGGAGGAATAAATTATGAATTATGAAGCAATTGAAAGGCTAATTAAATTAATAAATGATTCCGATCTTAAGGAATTAGAACTAGAAGAAGCAGGACTTAGAATAAGGATGAGCAAAAATGATTCTAGCAAAATTATTTATAATGAAGATGCTAGAAAATTAAATGAATCTAAAATAACAGATAAATGTGATACAGAGTTTGTTAGTTATACTAACAATATAAGTGATAATACCTCAGTAATATCAACAAAGCATGAAGAAATAATTACTGAAGAGAGTAATTTAGAAGAATGCTTTATAGTTAAGTCACCTATGGTAGGAACATATTATTCTTCACCTACAGAAAATGGAGAACCTTATATAAAAATAGGAGATTCAGTATCAAAGGAGTCAATTCTGTGCATAATTGAAGCTATGAAATTGATGAATGAAATTGAATGTGAAGTTGAAGGAACAGTGGATAAAATCTTTGTTAATAATGGAGATGTAGTAGAATTTGGTCAGCCTATAATGGCGATAAAACTGTAGAAATATAGATTATATAAAGGAGGTAGTATAAATAATGTTAGATGTAATAGAAAGTGATGTAATAAAACTCAATATAAAAGAGATACAAGAAATAATACCTCATAGATATCCATTTTTATTTGTAGATAAAATAGAAGGTTTAGAATCAATGAAAAAAGCAGTAGGGTATAAAAATATAACTATGAATGAATATTTTTTTCAAGGTCATTTTCCACAAGAACCAGTATTACCTGGAGTGATAATAGTAGAAGCTCTTGCACAAGTTGGTGCCATTGCATTACTTTATGATGAAAAGTTTAGAGGCAAGATAGCCTACTTCGGTGGGATAAAAAATGCTAGGTTTAAGAGAAAAGTTATACCTGGTGATAGATTAAAATTAGAAGTTGAAATTATAAAGATAAAAGGACCAATGGGTATTGGTAAAGGAATTGCCACAGTTGATGGAGTAGTAGCTTGTGAATGTGAATTAACCTTCGCAGTAGGAGTATAAAAGTAAGAGAGGTAGCCGTATGTTTAAAAAGATATTAATTGCTAATAGAGGAGAAATTGCAGTTAGAATAATTAGGGCTTGTAGAGAAATGGGAATACAAACTGTAGCTGTATATTCTGAAGGTGATAGGGAAGCTTTGCATGCACAAATGGCAGATGAGTGTGTTTGTATTGGACCATCAGCCTCAAAGGATAGTTATCTAAATGAAAATAATATATTAAATGCTACTATTTTAAAAGGTGCAGAAGCTATTCATCCAGGATTTGGATTTTTATCTGAAAATAGTAGATTTTCCAAAATGTGTGAAGAGTGTAATATTAAATTTATAGGGCCCACAGCAGAAAATATAAACAATATGGGAAACAAGTCAAAAGCCAGAGAACTTATGGAAAAGGCTAATATACCAGTAGTACCAGGATCAAAGGGAATTATAAACAATGAAGAGGAAGCTATAGTAATAGCTAAAGAAATAGGATATCCAGTAATGATAAAGGCCTCTAGCGGAGGCGGAGGAAAAGGAATTAGGATTGTAAATAATGAGAATCAGCTTATAAGTGATTTTAATGCAGCAAAGAGAGAAGCAAAAGTTTCATTTAACGATGATTCAATGTATATAGAAAAGTTTATAGAAAAACCAAGGCATATAGAAATACAACTCATAGCAGATAATTATGGAAATACAGTATATCTAGGAGAGCGTGAATGTTCTATACAAAGAAAAAATCAAAAGGTGTTAGAAGAAGCACCATCAGTATTTATAGATGATAGTATGAGAAAAAAAATGGGAGAGACTGCGGTTAAAGCAGCTAAATCTATAGGGTATGTAAATGCTGGAACTATAGAATTCCTAGTAGATAAGCATAAGAAGTTCTATTTCATGGAGATGAACACTAGAATACAGGTAGAGCATCCTGTAACAGAAATGGTAACAGGAATTGACTTAATAAAAGAGCAAATTAGAATAGCTTATGGAGAAAAGTTAAGTTTTTCACAAGAAGATATAAAAATTACAGGTCACTCTATTGAGTGTAGAATAAATGCGGAGGATCCTTATAAAAATTTTAGACCTTGTCCAGGTGAAATAACTAATTTATATGTACCTGGTGGAAATGGTATTAGGTTAGATTCTGCGGTATATCAAGGATATAAAATTCCACACTGCTATGATTCAATGATTGGTAAACTTGTAGTTCACGGTAAAGATAGAGAAGAAGCTATAAGCAAAATGAAAAGAGCATTAAGTGAATTCATAATAGAAGGAGTTAGTACTAACATAGACCTTCAGCTTGATATTTTAACTAATGAGAGTTTTGTAGAAGGAACGTTTGATACAGGGTTCTTAGAAGCATATCTTAATAAAGTTAAATAGTTTAAATCTAAATGAGGTAATTATATGAAAGATTTAAGGTCATTATTTAAAAAAAATGTTTATATCGAAGTAAAACCGAGTAATAAAGAGAGCGAGATAAAAAAGAGGCCACAAGTACCTGATGGAATGTGGATTAGGTGTCCTAAATGCGGTAATACCATATATAGAGGAGATTTAGTAAATAATTTAAAAGTGTGTTATTCTTGTGGAGGACATTTTAGACTTACAGCAAGAGAAAGAATTAAGCAAACAATTGATGAAGGAACATTTAAAGAATTATTTGCAGATATCATTTCAGACAATCCTTTAGATTTTCCAGAATATACGGAGAAGGTAAGTAAGATACAAAGAGTTACTAATATGAAGGAAGCTGTTATAGCTGGTATAGGAAAGATAGATGGTAATACTGTAGTTATATGTGTTATGGATAGTAATTTTCTTATGGGAAGTATGGGAAGTGTAGTTGGAGAGAAGATTACACGAGCTATAGAATTAGCAACAAATGAGGAGCTCCCAATAGTAATATTTACTTGCTCTGGAGGAGCAAGAATGCAAGAAGGAATATTTTCTCTTATGCAAATGGCCAAAACGTCAGCAGCCTTATCCTATCATAATGATAAGGGGTTACTATATATATCTGTACTAACAGATCCAACCACTGGAGGTGTAACAGCAAGTTTTGCAATGATAGGAGATATAATACTTGCTGAACCTAATGCACTTATTGGATTTGCGGGACGAAGAGTTATTGAGCAAACAATAAAGCAAAAGCTACCAGATAATTTTCAGACAGCGGAATTTCTTTTGGAAAAGGGCTATGTAGATAGGGTTGTACACAGAAAGGATATGAAGAGTACTCTTAGTGCTATTATAAAAATACATGTGAATTGAAGATACAAGGAATAGAGGTGTTGGAAGTAGATGGATAACAAGTTTAGCTCGTGGGAAAAGGTAAGTATAGCACGTAGTATTAAAAGACCTACAGCACTTAACTATATTAATAGTATATTTGAGGATTTTATAGAGTTAAAAGGCGATAGAGGCTATGGTGATGATAGTGCCATAGTAGGTGGTATAGCTAAATTTGAAAATAAAAGTGTTACAGTTATTGGAATACAAAAGGGCAATAGTACTAAAGAAAATATAGAAAGAAATTTTGGAATGCCAAAGCCAGAGGGATATAGAAAAGCATTAAGACTTATGCTCCAAGCAGAAAAGTTTAAAAGACCTGTAATTATTTTTGTAGATACTCCAGGTGCCTTTTGTGGGATAGAATCAGAAGAGCGCGGTATAGGGGAGGCAATTGCTAAAAACCTTATGACTATGAGCAATTTAAAGGTTCCTATAGTTTCTATGATTATAGGAGAAGGTGGAAGTGGAGGAGCATTGGCTCTTGCTGTTGCTGATGAGGTATGGATGCTTGAGAATTCTATATACTCAATTTTATCTCCAGAAGGATTTGCATCTATTTTATATAAAGATGTTACTAAAGCTAAAGAGGCAGCTGAAATAATGAAAATAACATCTTCAGATTTATTAGATTTAGGAGTTATTGATAGGGTTATTAAAGAACCTAAAGGAGGAGCACAGGAAAATTCAAATAAAATGATTTTAAGTATAAAAGCAAATTTAAAAGAAGTATTAGAAAGATTAAGTAAAGAACCTGTAGACTCTTTATTGACTAAGAGATATTATAAGTTTAGAAAATTAGGTAAATATATAGAATAAACTAATAAAATATGGTAATATATGACTAATTATAATATAGTATTGATGTAAATTGTTTTAACTTATAGTAAAATGATTATAATACTAATAATAATTGGTCTATTTTATTTTGTTAATATATAATTAAATGAGTAATTGAACTAGCTATTATAATATAGAAGAGACCATAATTAAAATTAAGTATATAAAATGAATGTAGTAGAAGCTATATAAATTTATAAATGAGAGGAATATGATATATGAATAACAAAGTAGTTTTAGTAGTTGATTCTGGTAGCGATTTACCTATTGAATTTATAAATCAACCTAACATAGTAGGTCTACCTATTGGGTGTAATTTCAAAGGCCAAGATATAGAGGATTATTTTGGTCAAACTTTAGATATTAAAGAGTTTTATGATGGTTTAAGAGCTGGAGATATGTATACTACATCCCAGATTAATGTATATAGATTTGAAGAAGCTTTTAAAAATATAGTAAAAGAAGGAAAAGCAATTATTTATGTAGGACTATCTTCAGGGTTATCAGGAACTGTAAATAATGCAATAAATGCGTCTTTAAGTGTGAAAGAAGAATATCCAGATTGTGATATAACTATAATAGATACATTATCTGCTAGTATGGGAATAGGATTACTAGTATATAAGGTTTATGATATGATGAAAGAAAATAAATCAAAAGAAGAAATAGTTGAGTTTGCGGAAGGAATAAAACTAAAAATAAATCATTACTTTACAGTAGATGATTTAAAGCATTTAAAAAGAGGTGGAAGAGTATCAAGTTCTGCTGCAACGGTGGGAACTTTACTTAGTGTGAAACCGGTACTTCATATGAATAATGATGGGAAACTAATACCCCTTAGTAAGGTTAGAGGTAGAAAAAAAGCTATGCTAGAGCTTGTAAAAAAATTTGAGGAAAGAAGCATAGGAGAAGATCAACTAATAACTATTTCTCATGGAGATTGTGTAGAAGATGCAAAGTTGTTAGAAGAGTTCTGTAGAAAAAGCGGAAGAGTTAAGGAGTGTATAATTAATAATTTAGGACCGACTATAGGCAGTCATACTGGTGCAGGACTATTAGCACTATTTTTTGTTGGTAATAGAAGAGAAGAGTAAACAAATCAGTAGATTGTGAGTATATAGGTATTATAGAGGTTAAATTACAACCTAATTAGTTTTATTATTTAAGATGGGAGGTTGATTATGAAGAGTATAACACTACTTAAAATAATCAAAAGGAGCAAAAGTAAATCCCAACTTAAAGATGAGATAATCAATAGAAAAAACTATGTATATAATAGAGCAAGAGCAAAGGCTTATGCTGAAGCTTATGCAGAGACTCCCAATGTAAAAGAATACCCTGTATTTAAGGATAATGACTGTACTAATTTTATAAGTCAAGTTTTAGTAGCAGGTGGAATGAAAATGAAGGGGGCAGATTATAGAAAGTTTACAGATTGGTTTTGTTATACTAAAGATCCAATGGCTTTAAAGAAAGTTTCCCTGACATGGAGAAGTGCGGAATACTTTAGAAAATATTGGGGAAACAAAGATGGCCATGGAAATAATATGGCAGATGAATTTAAGGAGTTAACAGTAGAAGAAGCAATAGCTAGGTTTGATGAACTATATACTTATATTATGATAGGTGATGTTATACAATATGCAGACAGTAACAAAAAAATATATCATTCTCAAGTAGTACATGCTAAAGAGTTTAATGTAGCATTAAATAGAAATGACTTATTTATAGCTCAGCATTCATTGAATAGAAAGCATGTATCTTTATACGAATACTTAAAATTATTAAAGAACAAAAAGGGAAGATATATTTATATTTATCATTTTTAATTGTTTAAAGTTTTGTAGATGTATTTCTACAAAACTTTTTTATTATTATTTACTATTAAAATATGGGAAGAAGGAATAAGTGATATAATAGAAGTAAAACATATAGTATATAAAATAGAGTAATTATGTAATAGATTTATATATGAATGTAAGAGGTAATTATGATGGAGGTTAACATGGATAAATTAAATAGAAATGATAGTTGTTGGTGTGGAAGTGGATTTAAATATAAAAAGTGTCATATGGAGCAAGATAAGTATTTAGAAAAGTTAAGTGAACAGTATGGATATAAAATACCAAGAGAAATTATAAAATCTCAAAAGGATATAGGGGGAATAAGAAAAAGTTGTGCGCTAACTAAAGAGATACTAGATATGGTAGAAGAAAAAATAACAGTAGGAATATCTACAGAAGAAGTAAATAGATGGGTCCATGAATATACAGTATCCCATGGAGCATATCCA
Source organism: Clostridium sp. UBA7503 (assembly GCF_002477055.1). Classification (NCBI taxonomy): domain Bacteria; kingdom Bacillati; phylum Bacillota; class Clostridia; order Eubacteriales; family Clostridiaceae; genus Clostridium; species Clostridium sp. UBA7503. The sequence continues at coordinate 221,909 of NZ_DLNT01000021.1, read as the reverse complement.
GCTCCTTTAGGATATCATGGTTTTCCTAAGAGCACCTGTGTATCTATAAATAGTGTGGTTTGTCATGGTATACCAGACGAAGAAACTATAATAAAAGATGGTGATATAGTTAATGTTGATGTAACTTGTATTCTAGATGGTTATTATGGTGATTCAAACAGAACATTTCTCATGGGAAACGTTAGTGATAAAGCAAGAGATTTGGTACAAACTGCTAAAGAGTGCTTAAAGATAGGAATAGAGCAAATAAAACCTTTTAATACTTTAGGAGATATAGGATTTGCTATAAATCAGCTTGCAACTACCAAAGGATATTCTGTAGTTTATGATTATGGTGGTCATGGTGTAGGTAATGAATTTCATGAAGAACCTTTTGTGCCTCATATAGGACAAAAAGGCGAAGGAATGATTCTTTTACCAGGAATGACATTTACAGTAGAACCAATGATAAATGAAGGGGTACCAGAAACTGTTGTGTTAGATGATAACTGGACTGCCGTTACAGAAGATAACAAGTTATCTGCTCAGTGGGAACACACCATACTAGTTACTGAAGATGGGTATGAAATATTAACTTAATATATATTTGTATACAATAGGGTTAAAAATTAATATTAAATTGAAGATTTTTGTCTAAAAATACAAGAAATTATTTTGTCATTAAGAAAATGGATAAGTACATTATTACGGTGCTGTATGGTATAATATGTAATAAAGATAGATAGTTATGAGTTATTTAACAATAATCTACATCAAACTTAATATTATTTTAATTAGGTAGGTACTAAATATGAAGATAATTAATGAAAGATATAAAATAGTGGAATTATTAAACCAAAATAGAATTTATTCTGTATATGAGGCCATAGACATAAATAATAACATGTCTATGGTAAACATTTATGTTGTAAATAATTCTAATATAGAAAATAAAATAATTAATTATTGTATAACTGAATATGAAAAAATACCTACTATAAAAAATGATGTTATAAGAATTTTAGATTTTGGTGTAGTAAACAGTGTAGATAACAAAGATAAGATGGATAATTATTATTACACTACAGAGGTTTATAGTAATTACAAGATATTGCTAGATGCTGTAGAAAGCATTTCTGAAGAAATATTAATTAAAGTATTTTTAGAAATATGTGTAGTAGCATATAATCAAAGTTACAATTATATGAAAGTAGTTCCATTTAGTGATGACAATATATATGTAAGTTTAGATTTTAAAATTAAATTAAAAGATAAATTAACCACACTTTTACAATCAAGAGAAACAGGTATAGCTAGTTATTCAGAAGACATAGAAGAGGTTACTTCTAATAAATTTAAAGAAGAGAGATACTATATAAATAGATTATGTGAAATATTAATTAATATTTCATTAAAAAATAAAGGAAGATATAGAGATTCTAAAACTTGTAAAATAATTATAAAACACATGGAAAATAATGAAGGACAAGAATATAAAGAGTTATTTGGAGTAAAACTATATAATTTAATAGATAAACTATGTAGTAGTAGAGATAACTCAATAAATAGTATTTTTGATATTATTAAACAAGTTAATTCTATATATAACATGAACTTTAAATATGAAGTTAATAGTGAAAAAAGAGAGTTAAATTTTAATATCCCATTAATAGGTAGAGATGAAGAGCTAAAAATGATTATGGAGTCCATAAATCATATAGTTAAATATCATGAAACTAAAAATATTATATTAATTCATGGTGAAATTGGAATAGGTAAGACTCGGTTATTAAAACACATAAAATACATTATGAATGTTAAAGAAAATAAAAGGCTTAGATGTTTTTATATGAAAAGTAATAAAGAAGAATCTACGAAAGTTACTATTGCACAGTTATTAAGAAAAATAGTGAGTATTGCAGATAAAAATTTAATTAGCAAATATAAGAAAGAAATAATGCTGCTAGCTCCAGAGATTTATGGAGATAATAATAATGAAAATTTAGGCTATTTTAAACTAGAAAATAAAGAGAGACTTATACTTATAGCTAAGATATCATCATTTTTACAAGAGTATTACTATGATAATCCAGGGGTAATTATCATAGATGATATGAATATGTATGATACATTAACACTAAATTTAATTCAATATATGTTGAACAAAGCCTATTTTAGGACTAATGTTCTTATTATTATTGGATATAGGGATGGTGATTGCCTTAATAACAATAATTTTACACAGTTTATTGAATACATTGAAGACAAAGTTGCGTTAAGTGTTCACCTTAGATCATTAACAGAGAGCAATTCTGCAAAGATGCTAAGAAATATATTAAATGTTGAGAAGATATCTGATGAATTTATAAGTACATTTTATAAATATTCAATGGGAAATCCATTATTCATTGAAGAGTCCTTAAAGGATTTATGTAATAGAGAGATCATATATTTAAACGAAGAAAATGGTAGATGGTATAAGCCTGATAACCATGATATGTATATGCCAATGAATATGGAAAAGGTCTGTGAAACCCAATTAAAAAATGTGGACAAACTATCCTATGAAATTTTATATATAATTTCATTCTTTTATACCCCAATGCCAGTAAGAGTATTAAAAGATGTACTTACAACAAATGAAAGTGATGTAGATAATGTAGTTGATCAGTTGGTAGCTAAGGGTATACTATATAGTTCCATAGGGGATAATGGATTTGTGTATACCTTTTATAATAAATTTTTAAGAAGTTATCTATATAAGGATTTGGAGCAATCTAAAAAAGAAGATATTCACAGAAAAATTGTAGTAGTGCTTGAAGGATATTGCTACGATGAATTAAATATCTATATAGAAGAACTTATCTATCATCTTGAGATTTTAGGGCTTGGTAGAAAACTTATATACTACTATAAGAAAAACGAGCAGAGATTAGAGAATATGAACAGTGTAAATGAGGCTATAAGATATAGTTTTAAGATTCTTCAAATCATTGATAAGTTTGAAAATAGAAATGAATTTATTAATGATGAAATAGAAACTAATATGAATTTAGGTAAGTTATACAATAGTATATCTGAAAAAAGTGTGGCATTAGAGTATTATATTAAAGCTCAAGAACTATGTAAGTTTCAAGATAAGATAATTACTAATATAGATATTATGGTAGAAATGATTTGGATATACATAGATTTATGTATGGAAGAAGAGATTGAGTACTACACTAAGAAGATATCAAAATCACTAGAAAGTGTAGACTATTTAAAAGGCACTATAGAATACTTAAGAATAATAGTGAGAAACTCATACAATACTGGAGAGTATGAGAAGATTAAAGATGTATGCAGGGAAGGAATAAGACTTTGTAAAGAAGAGCATATGGATTATAAAGTTGGTTTCTATAATAGTTATTGTAATGCATTAATTGCCCAATGTAAGGAAGAAGAAGCTTTAAAGATATTAAAAGGAACAGTTACCGAATGTTACGAAAAGAACTATACTAAAGCATTACCTAGAATATATAATAGCATTGGAGTTATATATGGTGATTATTATCAATATGGTGATGAAGCACTGAATTGGTTTGATAGGCTTTATAAAATAAGTAAGATTGAACAAAATAAGTTTTATGAAGTAATAGCTTTATCTAATATGGGATTTTTTAGTTATGTTTTAGTAAATTACGATGAAGCATATAGGTATTTAAATAAGGCTTCGAATATAGCTACTCAAAACGAATTAATATATATGAATTTTTATAATTATGTATATATGGCATCTACATTATATAAGCAAGGAAAGTATTCTGAATGTTTTAGATATATAGATATATGCAATAAATATATAGAAAGAAATTCAATTTTTGAGCAAGAATTAGTTCCATACTACATATTGGAACATTATATCAATTCCTTAATTGGTAATAGACAAAAAGCTATGGATTATTTATTAGAAGGTAAAAAGGCTTTCGATAATACGAATTCTTTAATGAAATATAAAATGGAGCTACTTTGTATTATAAACAATATACTTATAGAGAGAAAAATGAAAAGTATAGAAGAGATAATAGAGGCTAGTGAAAAGATAGTATATGTAGATTTAAGGGTATCAATGCTATCCGATGGAGTTTTACAACTTTTAAATCAAGACTTAAATGGTGTAGCTACAGAAATATTTTATTACATTAAAAATTTTGAACATCAAATAAAGTCTGATCTTAATAAATTGACTTTAATATATATTAAAGCTGTTATAGATAAATATATGCCTATAGATGAATTAGAAGAGGCATTAGCTCAATATAAGGATATTAAAAATTCTAATTTATTATGGAAAATATATTATAAAATAGGATATAACTATTATGAGAATGGAGATAGGGCTAAAGCGGCGTTATATATTTCAGAAGTCTGTGATATAATACATGATATATTATTGCAAATTCCTAAGAACTATAGAAAATCTTTTTTACAGAATCAAGGAAACATGGTGGATTGCTTTCGAATACTACTACAAATAAAAAGTTACTATAATCAAAGAAAAGGAATAAAGTTAGATCAAATAAATATTAATACAACAGAAAACATTGAAGATTTATTTCAAATTATATTAGAGAGTGATTTTGTAAATGAAGAATTTATAAAATCACTAAAGGATTCATCTAAGGATTATCTTACAGATATTGATAGTATTGAGGACTTACTAAATAACTTATGTGGAAATAGTCAAGAAAGTATGGACATCATATGCAAATATATAAATTATGTTAGTTTAGCAACGAAAACTAATATAATAATAGAGAATAATAATACATTTTCTATAGTGTCAAGTGATGGAAATGATGTAGAACTGCCAGATGATATGTCTATAGTTAACATAGCTAGAAATAAGGGAATACCTATTAGGTTAAGTAGAAAAGTTATTTGTGATGCTAATGGGAATATACTAAGTTATGACATTGAAAATGATATAAAAGCAGCTATGTGTATACCAATAACTCAAATTTCTAAAAATAGTAGAGGTATGAGTAAATATGATTATAATCATGATGTATTAGGATATGTATATGTGGAAAGTAAAAGGAAATTAAATAACATAAATGAGGAGACAATGCATCAGTGTGTAACTATATGTAGAATTTTGTACATGATAATTGATAAACTTAATATAAAAAGAAATTCTACTATAGACAAGTTGACTAAGACATTAACAAGAAGGTATTTAGAATCCTTTATTCATGAACAGATAGACAGATCTTTTAATTTCAACTCTGAATTTTCAACTATAATGGTAGATATAGATAAATTTAAAACCATTAATGATACCTTTGGACATAGAATGGGTGACCAAGTATTAAGTAAGATATGTGAAGTAATTATAAAAAATATTAGACAAGATGATGCAGTAGGAAGATATGGTGGAGAAGAATTTATTATAGTATTACCTAATACAGGTATAGAGGAAGCTAAGAGTATAGCTGAAAGAATTAGAGTGAAAATTTATCAGGCAAAAGTTATGGGAGATAAAAGAGTAGTAACAGTAAGTTTAGGCGTAGCTAATTATCCTAATCATACGACTACCTATGAAGAGCTTATTGAAAAAACAGACCAAGCTTTATATGCAGCTAAAAATAGTGGTCGTAATGTTACTAGAGTATGGGAAGAATCCTATGGTTCTAAAATAAGCACTACAAATAAATTAAGTGGTATAGTTGTAGGTAGTGAAAACCAAGACTATAAGAATGTCTCAACTTTAATTGAATTCATAGATTTGATTAATTCAGAGGGAAATGTAGATGAAAAAATTGCCATTACAATTAATAGAATTACAGAAATTGTTGAAGCTGATTCATGTACATTGTTTACCATAAAACAAGGAGAATTAGTCAATAGATACTCTAAAACTATAGATGAAACACGGGATAAATTTGATGAAACACGTAAATACAATAAGATTAAGGCTACAATAAATTCAGGAGAAAATATTTGTGGAGTAGATTGGGATTGCATAGATGAATATGATGAAATTAAAAACATTCCTGATTTAAAATCTAATATTATAGTTTTATTAAAAGACAAAATAGATATAATTGGAGTAATATGCTTAACAGCATCAATTAATCATAAGGAGTTTACTTATGATGAATTAAATTTTGTTAATACTTTAGGTAAAATAATTGTTCCAATCCTAAAAGAATATCAATAATATTAAACTTATAGGTATGAAATTAGAGAGCTAGTTTCATACCTTTTATCATAAATAGATAATTAATAAAAACTTAAAAGTATATATTCTTATATATAGTATATATAAGATATAATTTAAGTATGAGTTATAGCAAAAGGTATTTATAAATTATTTAAAATTTATATTAAAATATAATAATTAATATTAAAGTTTGGGAGATAAATAATAGTAGTACTATTAAAAGATAAAATAATAAAATAGCAGGAGGAGAAAGATGAATTATAATTTAGGAAAAATATATCATGGATTTAAGTTGTATAGAGAAGAAAAGGTTGAAGAAATAAATTCTATAGCTAGAGTTTTTATACATGAAAAAACGGGGGCAAAATTATTACATATGGAAAATGATGATTCTAACAAAGTATTTGCAATAGGGTTTAAAACACCACCAAGCGATGATACTGGAGTTGCTCATATATTAGAGCATAGTGTATTATGTGGTTCACGCAAATTTCCTACAAAAGAGCCATTTGTAGAACTTATAAAAGGATCATTAAACACATTTCTAAATGCTATGACCTTTAGTGATAAAACTATATATCCACTAGCAAGTAAAAATGAAAAGGACTTTTTTAATTTAATGGATGTATATTTAGATGCAGTGTTTTATCCTAATATATATAATACGAAGGAAATTTTAATGCAAGAAGGTTGGCATTATGAATTAGAGAATTCTGAAGATGAGCTAACTTATAAGGGTGTAGTTTATAATGAAATGAAAGGAGCCTTTTCATCACCAGACGGAGTGTTAATGAGAGGAATTCAAAAATCTTTATTTGAACATAATACCTATGGATTTGAATCAGGTGGAGATCCAGAATTCATACCAGATTTAACTGAAGAGGAGTTTTTAGGATTTCATAGTAAATACTACCATCCATCTAACAGCTATATATTCTTATATGGAGATGGAAACTTAGATGAGAGATTAGCATTTATTAATGACAATTACCTAAACAATTTTGAAAAAAAGGATATTGATGCTGAAATATTACCAGAGAAGCCTTTTGAAGAAATGAAAGAGGTTGTAACAGAATATTCTATTTCTAATGAAGATAATGAAGATGAAAAAACTTTCATGGCATTAAACTTTGTTATTGGAAAATGTACTAATGATGAATTATATATTAGTCTAAGTGTTTTAGAATATCTTTTATTAGAAACTCAAGGAGCTCCATTAAAACAAGCAATCCTTGATGCTAACCTAGGAAAGGATGTATATGGAAGCTTTGATAATGGGATTTTACAACCGGTATTTAGTATAGTACTTAAAAATAGTGATGCAAATAAAAAAGAAGAATTTAAGAATGTAGTGTTTGATACATTAAAATCTTTGGTTAAAAATGGAATTGATAAAAAACTAATAGAGGCATGCATAAACATTACAGAATTTAAGTTAAGAGAAGCAGATTTTCAGGGCATGCCTAAAGGTTTATTCTATTATATGACAGCTATGGATAGTTGGCTACATGATGGAGATCCGTTAATTCACTTAAAATATGAAAAGAATATGGAAAAAATAAAGAAAGCACTAACTTCAAATTATTTTGAACAATTAATTGAAAAATATATATTAAACAATAATCATAGCTCATTAATAGTATTAGCGCCTAAAAGGGGTTTAGCAGATGAAAAGGATAAAAAATTAAGAACTGGATTAAAGGAATATAAAGAAAATCTATCTGTTGAGGAAATACAAGACATAATTAATGAAACAAAGTCTTTAATAAATAGACAGAACACTCCTGACCCAGAAGAAATATTAGAGACTATACCAGTATTATCAATAGATGATATAGACGAGAAAGTTGAAGAATTAGGAGTTATAGAGCAGGCTGTTTCCGGAGTGAAGCTACTTCATCATGATGCATTTACAAGTAAAATTGCTTACTTAGATTTTATGTTTGATAGCAGAACCATAGCACAAGAAGATATTTCCTATCTAAGTCTATTAACCACACTACTAGGCAAAATTAATACTAAAACCTATAGTTATGTGGATTTATCTAATGAAATATTAATTAATACAGGTGGAATATATTTTAAAAATGAAGTATATGGCGATAGTAAAGATGTCCTTAGATATAGTACTTACCTTGAAGGGCATTGTAGTGTAGTAGTAGATAGAGTACCAAGAGCTTTAGAAATATTGGCAGATATAATTAAGAATACCTCCTTTGAAGATAAAAAGAGGATAAGAGAACTTATAAGAGTTTTAATATCAAGAATAGAAATGAAGCTTATGGATAGAGGACATCAAGTTGCAACTACAAGATTAGGAGCTTATTTTTCTCCTGCTTATGAATATATAGAAAAAACTTCAGGATATGAGTACTATAAATTCTTAAAGGAAATAGAAAATAACTTTGATGATAGAATAGATAGTGTTATTTTGAAATTTCAAGCTATAATGAATAAGGTATTTAATAGAAATAGCTTAATAGTAGCAGTAACTGGTAAAGATGAAGAAGTTACTGCTGTAAAGAAGAACATTTCAGAGATATTAGAAGTATTATCTGATGAAGAAGTACAAATTAACAAGTATGGCTTCCATGAAGAAAACAAAAATGAAGGAATGCTTACTCCATCTAATGTTCAATATGTGGCAAAGGGATATAACTATAAAAAATTAGGATATGAATACACAGGAAAGTTATTGGTGCTGAAAACTATAATTGGCATGGATTATCTATGGAATAAAGTTAGAGTACAGGGTGGAGCTTATGGAGCTTTTGCTAATATAGTGAGAAGTGGTAATTTTATGTTTGCCAGCTATAGAGATCCTAATATAAAAGAGACCTTAAAGACTTATGATAATGCAGCTAGATACTTAGAAAGTTTTACAACTACAGATAGAGAAATGTTAAAATACATTATAGGAACTATAAGTGAACTAGATATGCAATTAACTCCATCCATGGCAGGAGATGCAGCAGTTAGCTATTATATAAGGAGAATATCTAAGGTGGATAGACAACAGGAAAGAAAAGAAGTGTTATCTACTACAGTTAAGGATATTAATAACTTCTCAAAATTAGTAGCAGATGTTATGAATATGAATTATATAGTGGTTCTTGGTAATGATGGTAAGATTAAAGAAAATAAAGATGTATTTAAAAACTTAGAAAATGTGTTTAACTAAGGGGGGAGAAATTTAATCAGAAGTTATAATTTACTTATGAATTCTGATTAAGATTAACTATGATAAATGATAGTGTGTATGGAGAAGGAGAGATTACTCTAGAAGATGCAATAGGAGAAATGTTAGTTAATAAGGGTTTAACTATTTCTACTGCAGAATCCTGTACAGGAGGAATGGTTGCAGCAAGATTAATTAACTATCCTGGTATATCAAAAAGCTTACTTGAAGGAGTAGTAACCTATAATAATCAGACTAAAATCAATAGAATTAACGTAAAAAGAGAAACTCTTGAGAAATTTGGAGCTGTTAGCCATGAGGTAGCAGCTCAAATGGCTGAAGGAATAGCGAAGACTTCAGGATCTGATATAGGAATATCAACTACAGGAGTAGCGGGTCCAGGTGGAGGAACTGCTGAGAAACCAGTAGGAAGAGTATATATAGGATTATATTATAAAGGCAAGGTTACCACAAAAGAATTAAACCTTTCTGGAGATAGGCAGGAAATACGAGAAAAATCTACTATAAATATTTTAGATATGTTAAGAAATGAATTATTAAATGATAAATTAGTATAAAAAAGTAAAGCACCCCATGTAAATGAGGGCGCTTTACTTTTTATGTTTATGCTTATTTTTATTATCCTTATTAATTAAAATAGAAGACAAATCAGTACCAATTAAGTTGTTAATATTTATATATCCATTACCTTGTTTATATTTTTTATCATTTATCAAGGTTGAATTTATTCTCAATAAAGTATATATATCATCAAAGGTAAACTCGTTGTTTATTTCAAATAATAGTGCACAGATACCTGCTATAAAAGCACAGGATATAGATGTTCCACTACGAATAGTATAAGGTGATGTAAGCGGTGGGGGATATATTTTTTCACCATCTCTCTCGGATATATAATTACAGTCTGTGTTTAAAGATATAATATTATCACTTGCAGCAACAAAATCAGGTTTTTTTAATATTTTATTAGAGCCGCAACAGGAATAATCACTTATTTTATAAGTAGAATTTGTATCTATTCCACCTATTGTAAGCACCTTATCAGATAGAGCAATACCTTTTATAGTATCTTCTTTATCTTCATTATTACCAGCAGGTACAACTATTATTATGTTTTTATTTCTAAGTAAGGTAAAAATTTTATCATATAGAGATAAAATAAACTTATTTAGAGTAGTTATTTCAAAAGGTGCACATACTATTTTTATATTAAATTCATCAATACTATTATATAAACATTCCAAAGCAAATAAAGTAGCTGAAATATACCCTTTACCAAGCTTATTAAAGGCTTTTACCATAACTAAATGGCTATCAACAGCAATGCCATGTTGTTTTACTTTTTTATTTGTACCTTCTCCACATATTAATCCAGAAATAAAAGTCCCATGACCATTGTCATCATAAGGGTATGTTGAACCATTAATTATATCAATAAATTTTTTTACTTTATTTGATGGGGTAGATAAATCTATATGTGGATACACGCCACTATCAATAATGCCAATACCTATGCCTTTACCTGAAACCTCTTTATTTTTTAACACTTCAAATCTCTTGTTATCTAAAAAAATTCCATTGGCATGAAGGATATTTTTGTTGCATAAAAATGCTATGTCATCAATGCATATATACTTAACTTCCGGAAGCTCTATAATTCTTTTAATAGCTCTTTTGGTAGCAAGTACACATAAACAATGCAAGGATTTAATATTATACAAGACTTCACCTTTTGAGGATTTAATGTATTTCTCTATTGAATTTTTAATACTACCGTATTTAATTATTATTCTATATCTATTATAAATATCATTATCCATCACATTTTTAAGAGTTGGGTCAAGTTTTTTATTAAAAAGCATAAAATACTCCTTATATACTTATTACACTTATTAGTATATGTAAACTAGGAGTATTTGTTAAAGCTTTTATTTATTATAAAAATAAAAGCTAAGATTAAGAATTTTTATATTCTCATCTTAGCTTTTAAAGTTTTATAAATTATATATATTCTTACACATAGAAAAAAATGCTCTTGCAATAGGAGTAAGAGTTCTTTTAGAGCTTACTATTAAGAAGAGATCTCTTCTTAAGTCTACATTTTCTACTCGGCTTATACGCATGTTACCACTAATAAAGCCATCATCACATAGACTTTTACTAATTATAGAAATTCCTAATCCTAGATTAATAAGTTTAAGTTGAGCATGTACACTATTTACCTCACAAAGAACTTTTAATTTCTTAGGATCTATTTTGTTAGAATGAAGCTGAGCTTCTAAAGTATGTCGAGTGGCAGATTCTTTTTCTCTTATTATAAAAGGATATTTTATTAAATCATCAATGGAAATAGTTTCAGATAAATTTAATTTAGAATTAGAAACAATAACAAGTTCATCTTCTATTATCTTATAACTATTTATTTTTGAATTATCTATGATTGTACCAACTAAACCAATTTCACATTTAAGATCTATAATATCTTTGATTATAGATACAGAACCTTGTTCTTTAATGTTAAATTTAACGTTTGAGTAGAGTTCACTAAAGGTTGAAACAAGAGTAGGTAGTAAGGAATTGCATGGCGTAGTGCTAGCAGCAATGTTTAAGACACCAGTAATATTATTATTGAAATTAGATAGATCGGTGATAGCATTATTCCTTAAATTTATAATATCATTAGCATATTGTAGAAAAGATTCTCCTACAGGTGTAAGATTAACTTCCTTAGATGTTCTATCAAATAATTGAATATTAAGTTCTTTTTCTAAACTGGAAATATGAGAACTTATAGTAGGTTGAGATAGGTAAATAGCATTTGCAGCCTTAGAAAAACTTCTAAGTTTAGATACTGTAATAAATGCTTCTAATTGTTTAAAATCCATAGTCTACCTCCTATTAATAATAATTTAAGATTTATATGAAAAAAAGATTTCTATTTGAGAACTGTTAAAACTCCTTACGAAAAAATAGAAAAGATATAAGCTATCCTTTCCATTTAAAAACTATAATTCCAGCTATCATTATGACAACACCTATGCATTCTCGTATTCCATATCCAGCTTCAGTAGAGCCAAACCAACCAAAATGATTGATAAGTGCAGCTGCAATAAGTTGGGCAATAAGAATAGTTGCTACAGCTATAGCCGGGCCAAGACTAGACATACCCTTAATTACTGTAAATGTAATAACAGCACCTAATACTCCGGCTAAAAGGTAAAGTTTGTTAGCATATTTTAAATTTCTAAAGGTACCGTCACCTGCAAAGAATAACACTATTAGGGCAGTTATAAGTGCAATAGCTTGAGTTAATACTGTGGTTTCCCATAGTCCGATTTTTTTTGAAAGTTCTGTATTAAATACACCTTGAACACTCATAGTTACCCCTGCAATTATTGAGAAAATTATACCCAACATAAAAACTTTCACCATCCTTTTAAAGATAGCTTACCCTAATATGGATATAATTATTTAAAATTTAAGGGGTATATCTTCGCTTAATTCTATTAATTATAAAGTTAAAATTATAGAAAAGAAATTGTTTTTAATATTAAAACTCTTTTAAATCATAACTTTTAACTAAAGTGTCTCTTCTATTGTTAAGCTGTTTCCAAACCTCGATTTTATTTATCTTAGTAAAATTAAACAAATCAGTTTTATCTTTACTTTCATCTAAGGTAAATAAGCTATTTGAATAAGCCTTTCTAATCGCATTGTTAGCATTAGAAATAGGCATGTTAAAATAGGATAGTGTTGAGAAATCTTTGACACTTATACCATGAGTATTAAGCATGTCAAACATGCTTCTAGATATCTTGTTTATGTATCCTTTATCTTTAACTTTTAAGTTTACAGTATTAGATGTATCGTTAATGAAAATATCATTATCAATTCCAACTTTAAATTTTTTATAAGGAGATAAAATTTTTGAGATTATCTCATCTAATTTATCAAGCTCTGTATTAGACACAGAACCTAGAGGAATGTACAAATTAGATATGTTTTTATACAACTTATATTTCTTATTTAAAAATTTTTGGATAGATATAATGTCATCAACAGATTTATCATCCACCAATGCAACTAAATAATATTTCATTTTTTCCTCCCGAATGTAGATTTTTATTATAAAGTATTATATTATTATAAAATACTTTAACGCTACAATTAACAGTATTATAACATATAATAATAGGTTATAATAGATATATATAGTTAATTATATTTTTACTTTTATATGTATATAAAAATTAAAAATAAAAATTACACTTATAAATTTAAAATTTTTATTAAAATATACGAACATTGTGATATAATTATAACTATGAGATTTTAACATTTAAAAATTAAGTTTAATTGACATAGATATAGATAGACATTAAATTAAGTTAACATATGTAAAGTATGGACATTATATAAATAGTGAGGATGATACCTGTATGGAAAAATTAGTTATAAATGGAGGCAATCCATTATTTGGAAATGTAAATATTAATGGCGCAAAAAATGCAGCTGTAGCAATTTTACCAGCAGCAATTTTAGCGTCTAAGGGAGTTTGTACAATAGAAAATGTTCCTAATATAGAAGATATAAATTGTTTAGAAATTATTTTAGAATATTTAGGATGTAAAGTAGAATCAAGTTGTAATTCAATTAAAATTGATAGCACAAATATAGTAACAACCAATGCTACAATCCCAGAAGTAAGGAATATGAGAGCATCCTATTACTTATTAGGATCATTATTATCTAGATTTAAAAAGGCTAGAGTAGAACTTCCAGGGGGCTGCCCTATTGGAGATAGACCAATAGATCAGCATATCAAAGGATTTGAAGCCTTAGGAGCTACAGTTACCATAGAACATGGTGCAGTAAATTTGGTTGCAGAAAAATTAGTTGGAACAACTATATATTTTGATGTAGTTAGCGTAGGAGCTACAATAAATATCATGCTTGCAGCGGTTCTTGCGGAAGGAACCACAGTTTTAGAGAATGCAGCAAAAGAACCACATGTAGTAGACGTAGCCAATTTCCTAAATACTATGGGGGCAAATGTAAAAGGTGCTGGAACTGATGTAATAAAGATTAATGGAGTAGAGGAACTTTCAGGATGTAATTATTCAGTTATACCGGATCAAATTGAAGCTGGAACCTTTATGATAGCAACAGCAGCTTGTGGTGGAGATGTTACATTAAATAATGTAATACCAAAACACTTAGAATCTATTTCAGCAAAGCTTGTGGAAATGGGTATAGAAGTTATAGAAGATGAGGATAAAGTTATAGTTAGAAGTGGAAATAACCTTAAAGGTGTAAATATAAAGACTTTACCATATCCAGGATTTCCAACAGATGTACAACAGCCAATGAGTACTCTTTTAACTATGGCACAAGGTAGAAGCATTGTAAATGAAAGTATATATGAATCAAGATTTAAGCATATAGATGAGTTAAAGAAAATGGGTGCAAATGTTAAAATAGAAGGTAGAATAGCTATAATAGATGGAGTTAAAAATTTATCTGGAGCTAATGTTAAAGCAACAGATTTAAGAGCAGGTGCAGCTTTAGTTATTGCAGGTCTTTCAGCCCAAGGAAAAACTGAAGTTGAAGGCATTGAACATATAGATAGAGGATATTTGTATATAGAAGAGAAATTTAAAGCTTTAGGTGCAGATATTAGAAGAGTAAATATATAAGTTTTATATGTATTATAGATACTAGATTGAGGAGATAATTATGAAATTTTGCCCATTATTTAGTGGTAGCAGTGGGAATAGTATATTTGTATCAGAAAACAATAGTAACATTCTAGTGGATGTGGGAATGCCCGGTAAGGCTATCGATAAAGAATTAGGGGATATAGGTATAAATCCTAATTCTATAGATGGTATATTTATTACTCATGAACATTCAGATCACATTAAAGGGGCCGGAGTATTTTCAAGGAAATACGATATTCCTATATATGCACCAAGTCTCACCTGGGAAGCCATGGATGGGAAAATTGGAAGTATTAAGGAGAAGAATATAAAAATAATTGATGGTAAGTTTACTGAAATTAATGATTTGACCATAGAGAATTTTCCTATACCTCACGATGCAGCATGCCCTAGAGGTTATAGAGTACATGGCTCTAAAAAATCATGTTGTATAGCTACTGATTTAGGTCACTTTTCTATAGAAGTAAAAATGGCACTAGAAGATAGTGATATGATTTTAATAGAGAGTAATCATGATATAGAAATGGTTAAATTTGGGCCATATCCATATCCGTTAAAGCAAAGAATACTAAGTGCAAAAGGACATTTATCCAATGAAGATTGTGGTAAAGCTATAGTAGATGTTTTAAAAGGAAATCATAAAACTATATACTTAGGGCATCTAAGTAAAACAAATAATTATCCAGAGCTTGCTTATGAAACTGTGGCAAGTGTATTAAGGGAAAATAATATTATCGTACAAAAAGATATAGAATTAAAAATGTGCAATAGAGATAGGCATAGTATATTATCAGAAATATAAACAGGTTCTTAGCTTCTTTGAAGCTCTAGAAATCGTTATCCAGGGACGTAGCCACTCTTTACTCCCACTTTGAAGAAGATGTAGTATTAGAGTAGGTAGTCATCGGATAAAAAGTTTGGTTAGAAATAGGAGGTGTAGAATGAAAAAGAAGACCTTTAGTTTAATATTAACAATAACAGTAGTTATAATAGCACTAGTTGTAGGAGGAATTTACCTTACAAAAACTATGAGTATAAAGAAAGATAAGGCAAGTATAATAAGTAAAGAGAAACTTGAAAATACTAAAGGAGCTACAGAGGATGATGGCTATATTGATATAACTTTATATTTTGGAGGAGATGCTGAAAAGTCCGAGCTTATAAAGGAAGAAAGACTAATTAATAGTGAAGACTTAATAGGTGAAATGATCATGCAAGAACTCATCAAAGGGCCAGCTAAAGTTAGTGAAAAAAGCAAGCCTATTTTACCAAAAGAAACAAGACTTTTAAGTTTTTCTATTAAGGATGGCATAGCAAATATTAATTTAAGCCCAGAAGCTATGTTTCAAATGTCTGAAGTTCAAGAAGTAACAATACTTAAGTCTATATCAAATTCTTTGAGTCAGTTGAAATCTGTGAGTAAAATAATGATTACAATAGATAATCAAGGTGTTGAAAGTTTAGGTGGAAACTATAATATATCAAAACCATTTACCAAGGATGAAATAGTTACTTTAAAAATACAGAAATAAGATATTATTGAAAGATAAATAAAAATTTATTATAATTAATAAAATAGATAAACAAATTTTGTTATAAAGAAGGAGAAAATAACATGAGCATATATAGCAATTGGACAAATTATGTTGTAGAGTATGTAAAGGAAAATGGAGAACCTGCATTTTGGAAAGAGTATGCAAAGGTTGAAAAATCAATATATACAAAAGCCTTAACAATTGATGGCGGTGTTATTAGTGGAAAGTTCTCTGAACTAGTTAAAGAATTTGAAGTTAATGAAATTTACTTTATGGGATTCTTAGATGGAATAAATGAAAGTATAGATAAAGAATTAGATCTTGAAGCTATAGAAAGTGATTCAGAAGTTAGCTTCAAAATAGATTATGAAAAACTATACTTCAATATGCTTGATTCTAAAGCAGACTATCTATATACATTATCACAATGGGATAGAATATTCTCACCAGAAAAAAGAAAAGAGATACAAAAAACTTGGAGAGAATCAAAAACAGTAATAAATGAAATTAAAATTGGTAGAAATGATGCATGTCCTTGTGGAAGTGGCAAAAAGTATAAGAAATGTTGCGGAAAATAATATAAACATTAGCCCTAGTGAATTTTTTATTCATTAGGGTTTTTTATATATGTATTATTGTAAGATATTCTATATATGGCTATGATATAATTAATTATATGATAAATTTACAGGGGGATTGTTTATGGATAAAAATATGAAATGGCTAAAGGAAAGTAGGGTTAATGTCACAATTAATTCACTTAAAAAGAATGGTATGAATGGCTATTTAGTAAATAGTCATGAAGAACTAATTGAGAAAATTAATGAACTTACCAATGATGGTGATACAGTAAGTTGTGGTGGTTCAATGAGCCTATTTGAAACTGGAGTTATTGATTATTTAAGAAGTGGAAAATATAATTTCCTAGACAGATATGAGCATGGGTTAAGTAAGGATGATTTGAAAAAATTATATAGAAACACTTTCTCTGCTGATATATATTTTACTAGTACTAATGCAATTACAAAAAAAGGAGAATTATACAATGTAGATGGCAATGGAAATAGGGTAGCAGCTATGTTATATGGTCCAGATAAAGTAATAATTATAGCAGGAGTAAATAAAATTGTAGAGAATATTGAAGAAGCTATTAAAAGAAATGAAAGAGTATCAGCACCTGCAAATTGCAAAAGATTAAGTAAAGTTACTCCTTGTGTAAAGGTGGGACATTGTATGGATTGTTCAAGTGAAGAGAGAATATGCAATGAATATACTATAATAAGAAGACAGGGAAATAAGGATAGAATACATGTAATTTTCTTGAATGAGGAATTAGGATATTAATTAAAATACAAATATTAGAGTAAGGCTTTAGCAAAATAAGTTAATCTAAAATATTTTGCTAAAGCACTTTTTTTATAATTATATGAAAAATAATGAAAATTAAAGAGAGGTTAAGAGAATGAAAGCTTATCTTTCTATATATACTAATAGCATGGTTGAATAAATTGATATTTGAGGTAAAATATTATTAGATAATGATTGTTAAATAACAAACATTGTTAAAAGAATGTGATTAAATAACTTTTACAATACAATATAATATAAAAATATGTAAGAATAAATTTTATTTAGATGTAAATTATAGGAGGTCATGTATTATGAAAATTGCAGTAATAGGATGTACACACGCAGGAACAGCAGCGGTAGTAAATGCGAAACAACTTTACCCAGATAGTGAGATTACAGTTTATGAGAGAAATGATAATATATCTTTCCTTTCTTGTGGAATTGCTTTAAGTGTGTCTAATGTAGTAAATGAACCAGAAAAATTATTTTATAATTCCCCAGAAAATTTAAATAACCTTGGTATAAACATGAGAATGAATTATGATGTAACTGATATTGATATGGATGAAAAAATAATCACAGCTACAAATTTAAAGACTGCCGATATAGTAAAAGAAAAATATGATAAATTAATTTTAACATTGGGATCGTGGCCAATAGTTCCTAATTTTGAAGGAAGAAACCTAAAAAATATATTACTATGTAAAAATTATAGTCATGCAAAAACAATTATAGAGAAGTCAGTTGATGCTAAGAGTGTAACAGTTGTAGGAGCTGGATATATAGGAGTAGAACTTGCTGAAGCCTTTGAAATGAAAGGTAAAAATGTAACCCTAATTGATGCAGAAGATAGAATAATGAGTAAGTATCTTGATAAAGAATTTACACAAATAGCAGAGAATGAATTTAAAAATCGTGGAGTAAAACTAGCTTTAGGTGAAAAAGTTCAAAGGTTCGAAGGAGAAAATGGTATAGTATCTAAGGTAGTAACTGATAAAGGAAGTCATGAAGCGGATTTAGTAGTACTTTGCATAGGATTTATACCAAGTACAAGTTTAGTAAAAGGAAAATTAGACACTCTTCCAAATGGAGCAATAATAATAGATGAATATATGAGAACTAGTGTTAAAGATGTATTTGCAGCTGGAGATTGCTGTGTTGTAGAATATAATCCAGCAAGGGATAAGAGATATATTCCTCTTGCAACTAATGCTGTAAGAATGGGAACCTTAGTTGCTAAAAACCTAGTAAACCCAACTCTTAAGTATATGGGAACCCAAGGCACTTCAGGAATAAAGATATATGATAAATGTATAGCATCGACAGGGTTAACAGAAGAGGTTGCTAAGAAAACCACATCTATGGAGATTGACTCAGTAATGGTTAGTGAAAATCATAGACCAGAGTTTATGCCAACCTATAAGGAAGCAACCATAAAGCTTGTTTATGACAAGGCAACAAGAAGAATTCTTGGAGGACAGATTATTTCTGATGAAGATTTAACTCAACACATGAATACCCTATCTGTAGTAATTCAAAATAACATGACCATAGAAGAACTGGCAATGACAGATTTCTTCTTCCAACCACACTTTAATAAACCATGGAGCTTATTAAATACTGTAGCTATTAAAGCACTAAAGTAATATATAAGTTATATTATATATAATTTAAAAATAACTCATCATAATTAATATGGTGAGTTATTTTCATAGTAAAATAGATTGCTTTGATAAATTTAATAAAAGTAATGAGATAACAGTTAAAGTTTCTATGAAATCTGTTTATTAGAGTTAGATTCACTAGACTTACAATTATTGTAAAAATTATTTAAAAAATCATAAACTTCTCCTGAATAAAATTTATCACTAGTATTTTTATCCATTTTGGATAATAAGACTTGGCGAGTAATAATATCATTTAGATTAACTTCTTTACAATTTTTCATAATATCGTACATTATCATAAAAGTCGTAGTTCTTTCAAGTCCTTCATTTCCATGGAAATGAAGCCAACTGCCCTCAGGTTGATTTTTTACAACTTCCATAAAATAATTTACCATAGCCTCTGTAGGTAAATTTTTATATGTTACAGGAATACGAATATAAGATAATGAATAAGCTTTAGACTGCTCAGCTTCATTTTGAACTTTTGAAGGTATAATTACATCTTTAAAGCCTTCTAAAGCAATAGCTTTATTAAGTGGAATAGATTTTAATCTAGAGTTTTCATCAGCAATGATTTCATTTACTGTTAAGCCTCTATTTGCATCGTTGTTAGCATTTTGCCAACTTACAGGAATCCCATCAATAAATCCATGGGATTCTTCTCTTAAGTCAATAATCGTTATAGGCACATTACCTATAGACTCTTTCATTAAAGGAACTCCAGTTTTAGAAAATTGACCACTACCAGAAATATTAAGCTTATCTAGACCAGACAAATTTATATTTTCTGAAGGAGTAATTTTATCTGTGCTCTTTCTAAAATATTTTGGTAATTCAAAAGCAGTTGAAGAATCAACCATTAACTTTACATCTGGAATAGGAGTAGCATAACATACAATATAATTAAAGGATAGAATTATAGTTAAAAAAGCAAATAAATTAATCTTTAAAAAATTTTTCATATTTAGACACCACCTATATAATATTTAATTAGTATCTATTATAATTTTACCTATGACATTCTAAATTATTCATAGTAAAATATAGGTATTATTGATGTGGTGCTAGTATAGTTTATTGTAAAACTATACAAATAGATTAATATAAAACTAGAAAAATAGTTAACTATGAAACTATATAACTAGTTAACTATTTGTTCTGTTCATGCGGGTTTTAGCGGTTTTACTGCTTAATAGTATTATGAACTTATTAGTTAAATTAAAAAAATTAGGAGGATGTTTAGTGAATATAACATTAATAACTGTAGGAAAAATAAAAGAAAAATATTTAAGAGACGCCATAGATGAGTATTCTAAGAGATTATCAAGATACTGTAAGCTTGAAATAATAGAACTTCAAGATGAGAAAACACCAGATAATGCATCAGAAAAGGAAGAACTTCAAATAAAGGATAAAGAAGGTCGAAGTATATTATCAAAAATTAAAGATAATGCTTATGTTGTAGCTATGGATTTAAAAGGAAAACAAATTTCATCAGAAGAATTTGCAAATTTCATAGATAACTGTGGATTAGAAGGAAACTCTAATTTAGTTTTTATCATAGGAGGAAGCTTAGGCCTATCAGATCAAGTTATAAAAAGAGCTAATTATAAAATATGTTTTTCTAAAATGACCTTTCCTCATCAATTGTTCAGAGTAATGCTTCTAGAACAGATATATAGGGGATATAGGATAATAAAGGGTGAACCGTACCATAAGTAAATGCGATTTTTACTAAATTTGGATAATTAATCATAGAGAGAGATTAACCATGTGTCGTCTCCATTATGAAACCATCGACAATACAGAAATATGTTGCTGAAGGTTATTTATACTAAATAATATATGATATAATATGTAATATAAATGAATTATCTTGGGAGGGTAAGATGGACATAGAAGGGCTGATAATAGAAGGGTTTAAAAGATTTAATTCAAAAACGGTATTTGATTTTAGTAATTCAAAAAATATTAATACAATAAGTGGTAAAAATGGATCCGGTAAAACTACTATAGCAGATGCGTTATTATTAATACAACAATCCATATTTCTAAAATTATTAAAAGAACAATATAGTAATAATTCATTTACTAAGTTAGTAGAAAAAAATTTTGCAGAGACAGTGAAAGCGTATATGTGCAAAAATAATCTTACCATTGAATTAAAGCTAAAAGATGGAGATGATAATATTGATATTGTATTCTTTGCTTATGAAAGTGAATTGGAAATAAGTTGGGAAATATTATTTAACCAAGGTGAAGAAATATTGTTACAATATTGGAATTTACATCAACCTAATAATATAATAATGTTTGTTGGATCTAATAAATATTATAATGAAAAGAATATAAAATTTTCGGATTTAAATATAGAAACAAGTTATACTTTACCTGTTGATAGAGAAATCTGGTTAACTTTAAATATGATATTTTTTCCTAATAATACATTTAACCTATTATATCAAAACTTATTTAAGGATTGGGCGTATGAAAGATTAATACCAACAAAAGGGAGAATAGATTTATACTTTAAACTGTCTCAAGGGTTTGTAAAGAATATATTTGAAAACTTGCAATTCTCAAATTTTTCTGCAAATAAATTCAAAGAAAATGAGGTTGTTCATTTAGTCTCAAATAAGAATACTGGTAGTAAAAAGTATGATATGAGACAGTTAAGCTCAGGAGAAAAAACTATTTTATATTCTTTTATGTATTTAAATTTAGTTCAACGAGTTAGTGTAATGATAATTGATGAACCAGAAAATAATTTACATGAAGAAGTAATATGTAAATTATTAAATATATTAAAGTTACTTACTAACAAAGAAAGAACTTTTATAGAAACATTAGAAGAGCTGAATTTCGAGGAAAACATTATTGATAAAGTGAAAAAATATAATAAGAAGTTGAATAGCAGTAAAATAGGACAAGTTTTTTTATTTACCCATTCAAAATCTTTAATATACTCAACATTTGAAGATGGAAGTAATTATGTATTAGATGATACTTTGAAATTTATTGATTATGATGAATGTGAGAAAAAATTGAGAGAAGTGGGTATAAGTGCGTTATATAATAGGGTATTATTTGTTGAAGGAAAGACAGAAGTTGAATTATTCAGTGTTTTGACCCAAAAAAATAATATAAGAATAGAGAAAATTGAAAATTGTGATAAATTGGTAGCTACATATAGATGTATTAAAGAAGTAGAACATTATGTTAATGATTTAAAATTTATATTTTTAATGGATTCTGATGAATCAAATATAAAGAAGGTAAACGATATTATAGAAGCTAGAAACCAAGACTTTATATTGCTAG
The DNA here is from genome assembly GCF_002477055.1 of Clostridium sp. UBA7503. Classification (NCBI taxonomy): domain Bacteria; kingdom Bacillati; phylum Bacillota; class Clostridia; order Eubacteriales; family Clostridiaceae; genus Clostridium; species Clostridium sp. UBA7503. The sequence goes on along the minus strand of NZ_DLNT01000021.1, from coordinate 198,930 downwards.
ATAGACATGAGATTGAAAATTATTTAATAGACATACCGATATGGGTAAGAGCAGCTAAGAAATTTGCAGATGAAACTATTGTGGATGAAATAACAGAGAGTTATATTAGTGATGAATTATACAATGCTGCTAAAACTCAAATGGACAATTTTAAAAAACAGTATATATCGTATGGGCTAAATAATATGATAACATCAATAATACAAGTTAATCATAGAGACATACCTTTAGGAAATGAAGCGTATAGTAAATTTGTAGATGGTATAATAAATAAAAGAAAAATATTAGATTATATAGAGCAGTGTAAAAAAATTTTTGAAGAATGCAATAATAAGTTCAATGATGAGAGTTTTAACGAAGATTGGATAAAAGTCTGCCCAGGAAAGCAAGTTATAAATATTGCAGCTGCTAGGATTGGTAGGAAAATAGGAGTTTCTAGAGAACGATTAATAAAGGAAGTTAGGATATTATCTAACTCCGATAAAAATTCACCTCTGTATAAATTAATACATGATATAGAAGATAGATTAAAATAAAAGAATAGAATTCTCTATTCTTTTATTTTATTTAGAAAATATAAACATTCTCTTATAAAAAAATTATTTTCATTTATGAGTTCTTCATCAGAATCGCATGAATTAAACCAATATGATATTGATTCATATGAATAATTAAGCAATTTTTCTAGCCTTAAGATTTCTTCGGGTGAAAGATTTAATATCCTATTCAAAATAATAACCTCCTAGTTATTAATATGTATAATTTATAGTTTTTTATAACAAAAAGTATATATTTTAGTATTTAGAGCAAAAGTTTTAGATATACTTTTATTTAAGATTAAGCTACTATATATATATTCAATAAAAAAAGAAAGAGTGTATAAGATGATAGATAAAATAGAAAAAAATCATATAAATAATAAAGAAAACTTTATTGATATTTTTAACAATCAAAACATTTATGTTCATAAAAAGAGCAAAGAGAAATATGCACAATATTATACTGGACAAAATATAGCTAAATACATGGCTAATATGTTCAAAAAGATTAATAAAAAAGTTATAAAATTATTAGACCCAGGATGTGGAGTTGGTATATTAACAGCTGCTTTTTTGGAGAGATTGTTAGAAATAGAGAACAGAAAAGTTCAAAAAGTTATTATAACTTTGTATGAGATAGATAATCATGTAATTAAAACATTAAATGATAATATGAAAAAAATATTAAACATATGTATGGAGCATGGATTAACTATTGAATATCATATAATTAATGAAAATTTTATTCAGAGCACTTCAGTTAAGGATAAATTTGATTATGTGATAATGAATCCTCCATATATGAAGTTAGATGATAATTCTGAGGATGATATTATATTAGAGAGTTTGGGGATAAATGTAACTAATTATTATGCTGCATTTGTTTCACTTGCAATAAGAATGTTGGAAAATAACGGGGAATTGGTTGCTATAACTCCAAGAAGTTTTTGTAATGGAGCATACTTTATAGATTTTAGAAGAGATTTATTAGCAAAGATGACGTTTGATAAAATTCACCTATTTGAATCAAGAAAAGATTTATTTAAAGAAGATAATGTATTACAAGAAAATATTATTTTCCACTGTATAAAGAAACAAACAAAAGATAAAAATAGAATACAAATTATTCATAGTTATGCTAACTTAACAGATGGATTAAGTGTAGAAGAAAAAGTATTTGAAAATGTTGTTTATCCAAATGATAATAATTTACTTATCAGAATTGTAAGGGGATCTGAAGAAGAAGAAATAGCAAAAAAAATTAATTCGTTAGATTGTAGATTAGAGGATTTAGGATTAGAAGTATCAACAGGACCAGTGGTAGATTTTAGAGAACCCAGAGAAACTCAAAGTAAGGAAAGAATTCTTAATGGAATACCATTCTTTTTTAGCGAACATATTTCTATTTATGGGATAGAGTGGCCTAAACTTCAATCAAAGAAATATAATTATATTTCTTTAGATGAAAGTAATATAAATAGGATGAGACATAATGGTAATTATGTGTTACTTAAAAGAATGACTTCAAAAGAAGAGAAAAGAAGAATTGTTTCGGCAGTATGTGAAGGAAATAATTATGATTATGAGTTCTTTGCGTTTGATAATAAATTGAATTATTTTCATATTAATAAAAGAGGGTTGCCAATTAAAATTGCTAGAGGATTATCATTATATTTAAACTCAACGATACTAGATAGATATTTTAGAACATTTAGTGGAAATACTCAAGTAAATGCTACAGATTTAAGAAGCTTACAGTACCCTGCTAGAGTACAATTAATGCAATTAGGTGAGATATATGATTATGTATTTAACAATCAAAAATTAATTGATGCAGCAATCGAAGATATTTTGTTTAACTAATCTAATGAACCTAAGTTTTTTACAACTTAGGTTCATATTTTTATATAATTATAAAAAACAAGCTACTTATATGGTGAATACTCAATTTTTGTTAAAGTTTCTATGATGTATACTGTAGTTTCAGGAGCTATTCTATTTGAAAATTCCTTAAATTTTTTATCTGTTAAAAAAACCGTATTCATATCTAATTCATATGGGCAATACATAAATAATTCTTGTAGTTCTTTATAACGTAAAGTATCTACTGGACCAGAAGAAGCAACAGCTTCAAAGATAATAATTCTTTTTTTATCATTATCAAAGAATATTAAATCAGGATATTTACTATCTTTACTAAAAGGTATATTTAGTTGTTTAACTAATTGCTCATTGAAATATTTGTCTTTTTGTTCTGTATCTCCAATATGAACTATAGTTGGATTGGCTGTTTTAGTTAATATAATATCTTCGACAATAAACTTAGATATTATATTATGCTCCCCAGGTGAGTATTCGAGATCTTTTTTAGTAAAAGTTTCATCATTAAATGGTGGTATAATCTTAATAGATATTAGAGATAAACGTTCTATTTGTTTTTGTCTATCAATAACAGTTTGGTTTATAAAGGAACTTTTTAGTGTATTAAAGATATCACTTCCAAAGCTATAAATTAAAGTTTCAAAATTTGGATTAATAGTGTAATTAGTATTTCCAGAATTAATAGGTCTTTCAGGTAAATCTTTATTTTTCTCTATAAGTCCAAAATCAAGTAAATTCTTTAGCGCAGTCTTTCTAATAGATTCTCTAGTGTTTTCAGCATAGTTTTTTCCAAGTTTAGCATTAGCAAAAGATATTATATCGGTTATTCTAGCACCATCATAGAGACAGCTTTTACCTTTCATAAGAGAAGGTACAGAAGTATCTTTACTTAGTAATGCTAAGAGAGATGTATGAGTAATATCTGTATTTGCATAATTAGGAAATCCTATCTCCTCTAATATTTTTTTTATTACCTCAGAATTCATAATTCTCCTCCTTAAATAAACTGAAAAAATCAGAAATAATATTGAAACTAAAGGCATTTTAAATAAAATTTAAAACTGCAATTTTGCAGATTGTAATTATAATATAATCCTTTTATTAAAAAATGTCAATAAAAATTTGATAAATTTAATTAAATAAATTATTGTAATAAATACATTAGTAGAAGTCGGGAAAAAGAAAATGATACTAGAAATAACATTAACATCATCAGTTTATATTGTATATAAAAACAAAGTGTTATTACATATGCATAAGAAATATAAAACATTTTTCTATTAGGTGGATATATATTGTCAAATGAATTACAACATGAAAACTGTTATTCGGGATTCATACGAAGAATCAGGGTTACGAATAGAGTTATAATAAGTTAAAGGGAATTAAGGAAGAAAAATTATTTTGGAATTTACCTGATATATATCAAGAACAAACAATAAATGTTAATAAAATATTATAATAACTTTACAAATATATATTATAAAAGTAATAATAGCTCCTACTTGTTTTCACAAGTAGGAGCTATTAATATTTTAGGAGGTATATGAAATGGAAAAAATATTTGGTAAGGAGCAATTAGAAAAATTAAGAGATTATCCTATAGAAATTATTAATAGTATATATGAAACTATACAAATACTAGATGTAAATTATGGAACAAATAGACATGTAGATAATGACTTAGGGGGCTATGTAATTATAGTAGAAAATATCGTAGATATCGAAATACTGAAACAAGATAAATTACAAGGATTAGTAGAAGAGTATACTGATTTAATTGAATGTAGTGAAGGAGTTAATTGGACTTCTTCACTATTTTTACTTTCAAATGATTATGCAATAGTAGTAATATGTACGGAAGAACTTTCTAAGTATTTAATCGAAAGGTGATAATTATGGCTCAAAAGGTAATTAAAAGTACTCAATACTGTAACATAATTAAACAAGGAAAACTTAGAGATAAAGAATACACTTATTGTATTGAAAAAATTTATGTTAAGACAATGAGAAGGGAAGAAATAAGATTTAGTCTTTATAAAGATACTGTTAGAGCTGATAATAGGTATATTCCAAGGAGTCTTGATGTAACAGAGGTAGAGTTAATTGAACTACTAAAGAATTCAATTAAAGAAAAAGTGTTTTCAGGTGAATTCATTGAATCATTAAAACAAGAAATAAATAAGTTATAAAGTCTTAATTGCTATTGATGGTAGTAATTAAGGCTTTTTCTATGTTCCAAGGGAGGTAAAAGAATGAAATATGTTATATGTGTTGGAGTTATAAGAAAAGGACAAATGATTATAAAAACTAATAATAAGGAAGAGGTAAAGGTAAATGTTCAATCAAGATAATAGATATATGACAAGAGGTGTACAAGAAAAAGTACCATTGGAGCTACAGCTATTTATGTGGAGGTGTATAGATGAATTAAAGAGTAAAGGAGAAAAGCTAGATTATCTACAAGTATTTAATTTAACCAATGATAGGGTAGATGATTTATTCTTTCAAAAGATAGAACATAGTCAAGAGATACCTAAATATAATAAAGTTTTTAGAATATTTGCAGATGAAATTATAGATGCAAATATTTTTGTAATAGATGATAAAACTCACTCTACAATGCTACTAGCAGAAGAATACTAAGGAGGTTTTAACATGAGAACATTAGTAAAAGAAAAGCCTTTTAGCTATGACAGTAAGGAACTTTTGGGAGTAATGCGTTTTGATTTCTATGATGGTAGATTAGCTAATCAGTGGAACCCAAGGGAGTTAATAATTGAGCTAAATAAAAGAAATGAAATAGACATAGGAAAGCTACAAGAAGAACTCAATTATATTCAGTTCACGTTAATAAAAGACTTGAATAAAGTTGTAGATCTATGTAATGGAATAGGGTATGATAATGAAACTTTAATTTACATAGAGCTTAAAGAAGGTAAATATGTTATTAAGCTAATACCTGTAATAGATAATTATTCTTACATATATGCTTATAAAAGATAGGAGGACGATACATGGATATAGTAACTGTAGTAAGAGTTGTTGGAACAATATTAACTGTGATAGCTGCTTCAATAGAAGCAATAGGAAAAAAAGAGTAATGCGTGTTCAATAATAACTAATAATTGTAATATCGTTGTAATTAAGAATTAATAATCTTAATACAGCGATATTATAATAAAATAATAGTAGTATTTTTTTGTCCTTAGTATTTCTTAAAACAGGAAAGTAAAACAGTGATTGTTTCAACATTTCTAAAAGTAACGAGAGTAATGTTCTAAAAAATAAAAAGAACCCTAAAATCAAAACATTAAAATAAGGAACTTGAAATTAGGAATTGGGACTTGGAAAATCCAACGGGGGGTAGGGGGGCATAAGAACCTGGAAAAATAAAAATTGAAATAGATAGTGGATCTATTTCAATTAAAAATAATAATAAAGATACAATAATTAAAACTAAAAATATGTAATCAATTAATAAGTAATGATATGCAAAATTGATTTAAGAAATGAAATTGAATTAAGTCAGCAAGTAGAATAAACAGATGAAATTAAATAGTTCAATCAACAGAAATACATAAAAAAACCACAATAAACCATCAGAAAACAGCATTTTGGAAAGGTGCGAAGAAATGTGCATTCAACATACAAAGCCTTCAATAAGGGCTAAATCAACTGTTTTTACTCAATGGTTCAAATATATATTATAAATCTGATAACAGAGTTAATGTTTCTAAAAGAGAAGCATTAACTCTTTTTATTAGGGTATTTAAGAAAGGAGCTTCTGATGTGGTTGGAAATGTATCATTTAAGAATTATTTAGCGAATTTTTCATTGAGTTATTCGCATGAATATTCATGTTGGAGCGGTTATTATTTTTAAGGAGGTGAAGCTAATGTATGCAATTAAAAAAAGAAGATTTTAATGGAGTGTATTCAACAATTTTTGAGCATCTGGGAGAAGATATTACTAGGGATTTATACAATTTATTTCGAGGACAACAATTTAATTTTCCAATGAAATTATACTCTAAAGAATATGTCTTAAGATACTTAAGTGAAAATTATGATGGAAATAATATAAGAAAGCTAGCAAGAAACCTTGATTACTCAGAAAGATGGGTACAAGTAATTATAAGTAAAAATAAAATAGAAGTAAAAGGGGATAAGTAAAAATGGAAGTATTAACGGTAATTTGTGCAATCATATTGGGTACAATAATCTTTTTAGGCATCAATACAATTTTTGATATATGGTATGTAGGTTGTGGTGCAATGGTAGGAGAATGGTTTGTCTGTGTTATAATATCAGGAATTTTAGTACAGTTTTTAGGGGGAATAGTTGGGGGATTATTTTCAGCATTGTGGTTTTTAATAAAAATTGTATTAATTATAGCAGTTGTCGGTGGAATTGTAATGTTTATTTACGACAAGGTTAGAGGTAAATAAGGGGGGAATAAAACTATGAAAAAGAAAATAATGATTATTGCGACTATAGTAGTACTATTTATTATAGGATACATAGGGATGGGGAATAATGAAGAAAAGAGAATGATAGAAAATAGTGTGAAAGCCATAGAAGCAAGAGATTATGATTATGCAGAGGAAGCTTTAGGAAGTGTAGTAGATGGCAATAATAAGAAAGTAGACAAGCTATGGAATATTATAAAATGCTACAAAGGTGCACAAACAGAATTTTATGCAGGTAATATTGATAAGGCTAATGAATACTTAGATGACATGAATAGCCAGTATAAGAAGTATGATACATTAAAAGAAGATGTTGAAAATTTAAAAGCCGAGGTTAAAGAAAGAGAAACTTACATAAAAGAGCTAAGGGAAAAAATTCCTGAATATGAAAAGGTACTTAAGAATAAAGAATATGAGAAGTACAATGAAATTCAAAGCGAGATTAAAGAAGTTGGCAATAAAGACTTTTATCTTAAATTACCACAAGATATTTTAAATAAATTAAATCAATTGGAACTTAGTTTGGGAGAAGGTATAGGAGAATATAATTCAATAAAAGCAGAAAAGCAGAAACAAGATGAAGAAAAAGAATTAAAAGCTACTGATGAAAAATTTACACCAGAAATGGCTAAAGAATATGCTGAAAAAGACACTAATATAAACACTGACAATACAAGATTAGAAATCATTCCTACACCAGAATATAACGAAGTAGGAAGAAAGTATTATAAGGTTGCTGTTTATTTAAAAGATAATAATGAATTGATATACTATTATTCAGTTTATGCAACAGGTGGAACACAGTTTTTAAGTTATAACTAAGTGTTAATAAAGCTTTATTTATCATTAGAGATAGATAAAGCTTTATTTTTTTTGATAAAATTAAGTAAAATAAAAATTATTTTTAAAGTAATTTTTATTAGAATAATGTTTTTATTGTTAAAGTTTATTGTAAAATATCGTTGTTATTGTTAAATTCATATTGCAATAATGACTATATTTTCATTATATAATAGAGGTAAGAATTTTTATAACAATAATTATAAAGAGGAGAAATTAAATCATGACAAAGATAAACGATAATAAAGATGATAGGAATAAGTGTGTAAATGAATGTTTGAATGGAGCTAATAAGTACTATTTATCTGGGAAATATGATGTATCTATTAGAACTATTGATAGATGGATATCTGATTCAGGTGTAAGTAAGGTAGAACTTAGGATTTCAAGAAGACATGACAAGATTCCAATGGATATACAATATGAAGTATTTGAAGTCTTAAGTAGTAATCCTATATTTTATGGATACAATAATTCAGAATGGAATGTAAATAGAGTTATTAATTATATAAAAAGGATATATGGCATTGAAGTTAATAGGAGAATGGCAACAGCTTTAATTGAAGATGCGATAAATTTAGACTATATCTATACAATAGACCAAGTTTATGATGATATAGAAAGGTTAGATGAACTAGGCTATAGTGTAGTGTTACTAGATTTTATTAAAATTGGTAGGATTAAAAGATTAGAGGTAGAACCATTAGGTATAAGAGATTATACAGATGATATACTTGATGTTAATCTTGTAATTGCTAGAGCTGATGAAAATGTATATTTAGATGTGATTGTATCGGAATTAGAAATAGTTGATAAAGAAAAGGGAGTTACTGTATATAAAGCTAGAGATAAGCAAAATATAATTAAACAAGAGATTCAGAGAAAGTCAATTGTAAATGATAAATATGAATTATTGAAAAAAATAAAGGAAGTTGAAAGTAGAGAGAACATTGTATTTATAAGTACATATGATAAAGATATTGAAAAGCTACAAAAAAAGAGAAGTAATATAAAATATTTTATTGTAGATGAAGTCATATATAGTGAATTACTACAAAGTAAGTATGAAGGTGAATATGTTAAATCAATACCACAGTATATGTATGATGATAATAATAGAAATAGACGTTTTAGGAATGTAGCAGATATAAGCAAGACAATAGAGGGAAAGGTAGAATCATATGTCTTAAAAGTTACTAATGATAAAAATGACATTAAAAATAATATAAAAATAGAAAATGAAAAAGAAGATTCATTACGTATAACAGGTAAAAATGAAGGAAAACCCTTTAAAATATTAAATTCAGACTTCATATATAACATTTAAGACAGAGGAAATGGTTCTCTGTCTTTTATTTTCAAAATAATTCCATTGAGGTGAGAAAAAAATACCCATATCATATAATAATTCTTGTAAGCAACGAAGATAAACGCCGAGGAGGAATAAAAGATGATAAAGAGAAATAATGAATTTAAAAATGAGGTTATGAAAGGGTTAACAGTACTTGAAAAGATGGACAGACCTATAGAAATTAGGATGATTAAGACTAATGATGGAACAAGAAGTGGGTATTATCAAGATAAGGAGAAACTTATCAGTGATATTGAAAGATATGACGGAGTTAATAACATCTTCTTCACACTAAATGATTTTTCAGAGGACTTATTAGCTAGAGGGAAAGACAGGTTACTAAAGTATGCTAAAAATACTACTACTGACCAAGAGATAGAAAGAAGAAAGTTACTTCTTATAGATGTAGATCCAGAAAGACCAGCAGGTATATCTTCAACTAATGAGGAACTTGAATCAGCCAATGAAGTACTAAAACAGGTAGTTGGATATTTAAGTGATAATGGATTTCCAAAACCAGTAATTGCTTGTAGTGGCAATGGTGGTCATGCCTTATACAAACTAGATGTACCTAACACTAAGGAAGTAACAGGACTAATCAAGGAGTTCTTGGTTACTTTAGATAAGAAGTTTAGCAATGAAAAGGCTAAGATAGATAAAACAACTTACAACGCTTCAAGAATAACTAAGTTATATGGAACAATAGCTTGCAAGGGAGAGAGCATAGAGAATAGACCACATAGAAGGTCAAGGATAATAGAAAGTCCTGATGAACTTGATGTTGTTGAAGAAGCTTTAATAAGCAAGGTAATCTCGATGGAAAATGAAAGTGAGACAGTTAAAGATGAGATAAAAGCAAGTAAAAGTTCAACTAATAAAAATACTACAAATGGTAGTATAAACATTGAAGAATGGCTTGAAAGATACAACATAGAAGTATCGCATAAAAAAGAAGAGTCAGATAGAACTTGCTATGTACTTGAAAAATGTCCTTGGAACTCAAGCCATACAGATAAATCGGCTTCCATAACACAATTTCATAATGGAGCTATTAGTGCTAAATGTCATCATGATAGTTGTTCACATGAGAATTGGAAAACTCTAAGGGAACGTTATGAAGGTAAAAAAGACAAGGGTACAAATTGTAAAGAGGATAAGAAAAGTCAAGCTGATATGATGATTGAGTTAGCAATGGAAGCAGGAGATATATTCTTTCATGATGAGTTAGTTGAGAAATATGTTGCTATCGAAAGTGACGGTAATCCAGTAGTACATAAAATTAGTTCACAAGACTATAAGTCTTTTTTAGTGAAAAGGTTCTTTAAGGAAACTAAGAAAGCACCATCAAAAGATTCAATCAATCAAGCTGTTGGAGTCTTAGAAGCATTAGCTCAATATGAAGGAGAAGAGATTAACGTTGCAAAGAGGTGTACTAAAAAAGATAACGCAATTTACTATGATTTAGGAGATAAGCAATGGACTTTTATTAAGATTACCAAGAATGGTTGGGAAAGTGACAATAGTGGACAGATATTATTTACAAGACGAAAGACAATGAAAGAACAAGTTTTACCTGAGAAGTATGATGATATTTCTATACTTAATAAGCATTGTAGGTTTAAAACTGATGAAGATAAAGTTCTACATATTGTAAGTATCATTACTAAGTTTTTACCTATAGGAAATCCAATAGTGGTTTACCATGGAGAAAAGGGAGCATCAAAGACAACTACAATGAGAATGGATAGAAGTATAGTAGATCCGTCAGCAAGAGATGTTATTTCAATGCCTAAGAGTGGGACTGATTTATCATTGGTTCTCCATAATAATTACCTACCATGTTTTGATAACATAGATAGTATTTCAGCTGAAAAAAGTGACATATTATGTACAGCGGCTACTGGTGGAGGCTTTAGTAGAAGGAAGCTATACACAGATGATGAAGAGACTATATATGAGTATAAAGTTCCAGTAATTCTTAATGGAATAAATGTTGTAGCAACAAGACCTGATTTACTTGATAGAAGTTTACTCTTGGGGTTAGAGAGAATATCAGAAGATGAAAGAAAGGAGGAAAGCGAAGTGTGGGAAGAGTTTAATAGAGATAAACCTAAAATGTTAGGTGCTATATTTAGTACAATTTCTAAGGCTATGGATATTTACCCAAATGTTAAATTAAGTAAATTAGGAAGAATGGCTGATTTCACTAGATGGGGATATGCAATAGCTGAAGCTTGTGGAATTGGTGGAGAAAGATTTTTAAATGCATATCTTGATAATCAGTATAAGGCTAATGATGAAGCAGTTAGTTCGAATCCAATAGCGGTAGCCATAGTTAGACTTATGGAGAAAACTCAATCATTTGAGGGTTCTGCATCAAAACTGTTAGAAGTGCTAAATTCTATAGCAGAGGAGGAAAAAATTGATACTCAATCAAGATTATGGGCAAAAGAACCTAATGTACTAAGTAGGAGGTTAAATGAACTAAAATCTAATCTTCTTATGGAATGCATAACATTTTCTACAAGTAATACTAGTTCAGGGAGAAAAATTCAAATACGTAAAAGTCCGAAGAATCTTATGGAAAGACAAGCCGCTATGGATAAATCAGTAATTAATGATTTAATGAAAGCTGAACCAAAAGAGATAGAATTCTAATTTAATAATGACATTATCGCAGTTCAATACTTCGATAATGTCGGTATTTTCAGATTAACTAAGGGAGCAATCAGGTTAGTAAATATAGATAAAAAGAGGAGAATATTATGGATAAAGAAGTAAAAGTTGATGAAATCATTGATATTATATCAACGATAATTCTAGAGTATGTGGAAGAAAAAGTGGAGTGTAGTACTTAGTTACAAAGGCAAAACCTATGCCAACTAATAAAAAATGAAAATATTGAAGTTGCTGAAGTATGGAAGTATAAAAATAAAAAACAGTAAAGATTATCTAAAGAAGTGTGTGATTAATCAAAGGTTTTCAAGAAAGAACTTCAATTATGAAGATAAGATTATACTTGATTATAGTGAGCAGGATTAAGCAGATGTAATGATTTATTATATTAAATATATATTATTAATGTGGTTAGGGGGTTTCTAAAATAATTCTAGAAACCCTAAGTATTAACTATGTACAAGAGAGGAAGTGTGTTATGAATAGAAAGAAGATAATAGCAATATACACTAGGGTTTCTACATTGGAACAGGCAGAAGAAGGTTACAGTATAGATGAGCAAGAAAGATTGCTGATGGATTATTGTAGAAGGAATAACTACGAGGTTTATAAGTGTTATTCGGATAGAGGTATTAGTGGTAAGGACATTAAACATCGACCTGCACTAAAAGAATTGCTAAAGGATGCTGAAGACAAGAATTTTGATATGGTAATTTCATGGAAGATTAATCGTATTAGTCGTAAACTTGCAGATGTATTAAAGATTATAGATACCTTTGAAAAGAATAACATTACATTTAAATCTTACTCAGAGCCTTTTGAAACAGATACCCCAGCAGGTAAAATGCAATTTCAGATGATGGCACTTATAGGGGAATTCGAAAGAGGTACAATAGCACAGAATGTTAAGATGGGAATGTGTGCAAGAGCTAGACAGGGTCTTTGGTGTGGAAATAGAGTTTTAGGTTATGATTTAGTTCCCATGGAAGATTCAGAAAAAAAGAAGAGGAAAGAAACTAAACTACAGATAAATCCAGAGGAAGCAAGAATTATTAAACTAATATTCAGTATGTATGCTAATGAAGGAAAAGGATATAGAGCTATAACTACTAAACTTAATTACTTAGGATATAAGACTAAGAAGGGAAATGATTTTTCAGTAGGTTCAATTAAAGATATACTTACTAATCCAGTATACATAGGTAAGATAAGATATAACTTAAGACAAGAATGGAGTGAGAATAGAAGACGTAATATTAATCCAGAACCAATAATAGTAGATGGAATACATGAAGCTATAATTGATATGAATACATGGGATAGGGTACAAGCTATAATGGAAGAAAAGAAAGGTAAGCCTTCAAGAATCTATGACGGTGAGTATCCATTAACAGGAATATTAAAATGTCCAGTGTGTGGTGCTGGAATGGTAATAATGAGAAATGGTAAGAAGAGAAAAGACGGAACTAAAGCAACATACTATGCTTGTGGAGCATGGAAGAATAAAGGAACAGCAGTATGTAATAGTAATGCAATAAATGTAGAGAAAGCAAATGAGTATGTTTTTGAAAAGCTATCGGAACTGTTATCTAATGAGACGATGATAAAGGCTATTGTAGCTAATATAAATAAACAAAGAAAAACCAGAGTTGCCCCTGCTAAAAAGGAAACTCAAAGAATAGATAAAGAACTAGAAAAGTTAGACAAAAAGAAGGGAAAAATATTTGAAGCATATGAGGATGAGTTAATCTCTAAAGAAGAGTTCTTCAGTAGGAAGGAAGAATTAAACGAAAAAATACAAAGATTACTAGAAGAAAAAGAACCTTACACAGTAGCGATAAGCGAAGATACTGAGCAACAAGTACCCTATGAATTAATAAAGAGTGTACTAGAAAACTTTAGTATGCTTCTTGAAAAGAGTGGTAGTAGGGAAGAAAAGAAATTATTAATTCACATGATAATATCAGAAATAACCATTAACAGACTAAGAGAAATAGATTCAATAAAGTTAAAAATAAATGATAATTTAATAGAGTATATAAGTAAACAAGAAGGAGTATCTAAGAAGGGTACTCCTTCTTGTTTTATTTTAAGAAATATTGGAATAAATACTTTAAATTTAGAGATTGCTATATAAGTTAAAATGGTATAATTATCTTATGGAATTTAAATAGATAAATTTAAAAAAACTATGGGGAGAGATAGTATATGGCAATACCAACATATGAAAGAATAATGCTTCCATTATTAGAAGTGTTAAGAAGTAATGAGATCTATACTAATAATGAATGTATTGAGATATTGGCTAGAAAATTGAATATTACAGAAGAAGAAATGAACTTATGCTTTCCAAGTGGTAAAAAGAGAGTATTTTATGATAGAGTAAATTGGGCAAAAACTTATATGAAGAAAGCTGGACTAGTAGAGGCACCTAAAAGGGGTTTGGTTAGGATTACTAAATTAGGATTAGAATTGTTGCAACAAAATCCAAAGCAGTTAAAATCTAAAGATTTATTAAGATATGATAGTTTTTATGAATTTGTAAGTTCAAGTAATAGAGATCAAAATCATAATGAAAATAATGAAGTAGCATTAAATGAAAAAACACCATCAGAAGAAATTGCAAATGCTTTTGAAGATTTAAAGACCTCATTAGCAGATGAAATATTAGAAAAAATCAACTCATGTTCATTTGAATTCTTTGAGAAATTGGTAATAGAGTTATTGATTAAGATGGGATATGGTGGTTCAAGAGAAGAGGCAGGAAGAGCAACTAAGAAAACAGGTGATGAAGGTATAGATGGAATAATTAATGAAGATAGGCTTGGTTTAGATAGTATATATATTCAAGCGAAAAGGTGGAAAGACACAGTAGTTGGAAGACCTGAAATTCAAAAGTTTTCTGGTGCACTAGACACTCCAGGGGCAAGTAAGGGGATTTTCATAACAACTTCAACTTTTTCTAAAGAAGCTAGAGAGTATGTTAAAGCTATAAATACAAAAAATATAGTTTTAATTGATGGTATGCAGTTAGCACAATATATGATTGAATTTAATGTTGGAGTATCTACAGAAATAGTATATGAAGTTAAAAAGATAGATACAGATTACTTTATTGAAGACTAGTTTTAGGATTTATGGAGGTATATTATGATAAGGCACTTAACAACTATGTATGCATATGAAAAAGTATTGCAAGATGGTGTTATAAAGGCACGAAGAAAAAATGGGAGAGAGAAGGATGTTATATCATTTGAAACATTTAACAATAATGATGTTCTAGTTTCTATTTTTCTAAAAGAAAAGGGGAAAAATATAATTGCAATTTATTTAGATGAGAATAGGCTAGAGAATGATGGATTTATAGTTTATAAAACAAATTCATCAGATTTAAAAAGTAGACAAGAATCTAAGTATACAACAAAATATGAAAATATAGTCAGATATAAAGGGGATAAGGCTGATAAAGATTATCGCAGTATAGGAGAATATGTTCATGTGCAAGGAGATATACCTGTAAAATATATAGAATATATCAAGGAATATAATTATAAAATTGAGGTGATAAAATATGAATGAAAATAATTTTACATTATATTATCCAACTATTGAATTTAAAAATCCTTTATGGCTTTGGTCAGCAGCTTTATTATGGGATAAAGTTTATCGTATCGTACCAGCAGGATATAAACCTAAAGATTGTGAAAATATAAGAAGATTAATAGAAGAAAGTGACTTTGTTAAGTCTATGGACCCAAAGCAATACTCAAAAGAGTCTGTAGAAGAATTTACGTTATTTATTAATGATAAAGAGAAATCATGGGCATGTGCATTAGAAAGTGCAAAATATCGTAACGAACAATATACTAAATTTCATAAAGATAAAGTTGATGTGAAATTAAGAGAAATGATTTTAGCTAAAGATATAAAAAATAGTGATTGGTTAGATGTTGATGATGAAATGGCTTCGTTATATATGTTGTATTTGGCAGGAAATATAGCTAAAAAAAATAATCTAATACTTTCAACTGATAGTTCAGAAGCTTGGTGTGGAAGAAACTTTTTTAATTATAATGGGAAAATTGACTCGGAAATATTGGATGAGGATGTAACAGCTTTAAGCGCTGTAACAATTAGTGAGGTAATACCTAATAGTATTATTAATCTAACTCCAAATGAGTTGATAAAATTTAGAAATAACTCTAATGATGAAAGAAGGGAATTTTTTAAAAGCATTAATGAGTTGAATAATGCATTAAGTGGGTGTTGTGACGGTCAAGTAATTAAAGATATTTTAAATGAATATATATTAAAGATAAAAAAATCAAAAGAAGAGTATAAGAAAAGAATGAGAGATATAAAGGTATCAGGCTTTTTAGGAGTAAAAACAGCTGTAATTCCAATTGCTATTCCAGTAATGGAGTCAATTACTAATATCTCTGAAGCTATGAGAAAAGAATTAGGCATGCTAGGAATTGGAATAGGGATTGCAGGAACATGTTTTGATATACATAAGGCGATTAAAAATGAGAAAAAAAATCATGAATGTAATTATCTTTTAGAATTAGGACGAAGATGTATAAACCCTAGTTTTGGATATCCTACTTTAAATAAAAATAATGTTCATGAAGGATATCATAGTTTATTGAACTATGAATTAAATCATTTCATATATGATTAATAAAGGAAATTTATTTAATTTATTAATCATATTATTATATAAAAAAACCTCACTTAATACCGATACGGTGAACCGTACCATAAGTAAGCCTCTAAATCTTTGATTTAGTTAGGCGAACTTACTCAGCGAACGAAGTGAGTCGAGTTTCCTTTAAGACCAAGTGCGGTTTATAGCTTTAGGCATTGATATGAATGCCTAAAGCTATTTTTATAAGTAAAAATACCGTACCATAAGTAATAAGATAAAATGATTTTTATATACAGTATATAAAAAATATATAATTAATAGTAGAATCGGTAGTGCAATATACTTTTTAAATATAATATAAATAGTAAATTGGTGGGGGTGAATTTTGCTATGAGTAAGAAACCATATGTTATTACCATCAACGCTATATCTGGCGGAGGAAAAACAACAATAACTAAAGAGTTGCAAAAGCAACTACCAAATTCAAAAACATTATATTTTGATGATAGATCCTATGATTCTGATAGTGGTGTAGACGATATTTGTAAATGGATTGAAGGTGGTGCCGATGTTAATGTATTCAATCTTGATTTGTTAGCAGAAGATATAGAAATGCTAATAAATAAAACACCGGATTTTATTGTTATGGATTATCCTTTTGGATACAGGCATAATTTGATTGCTAAATATATTGATTATTCAATATTTATAGATACTCCGTTGGATATTGCATTAGCAAGACGAATTATTAGAGACTATGATAATACAACTATTCGCAATATATTTGATGACATGAATCATTATTTAACACAAGGAAGAAATGCTTATTTATACGGTTTAGATTCTACAAAATTAAGTGCTGATTTTGTAGTAGATGGTAGCAAATCAGTTAGTGACATTGTAGCTATTATTATTAAAAAGATACTTGATATTAATTACACAAAATGAACACACTTGGCACAAATACAAATACAAATACAAATACAAATACAAATACAAATACAAATATAAACTTATAACTTAATAAATTGAAAATCTTATAATAATTCCACATTAAGAATAAATCTTATCGTTTATAGTTAAATGATAAGGTTTATTTTATTTTAATATAGTATTTTAAGAAAAAATATAATCATTTTAATTTAAATGATTATATTTATGATAAAATGAAATAATAAAAATATAATATGAATGAGGGAGAATATATAATGATTTCTTTTGAAAATAATAAATTGAATAACTTATCATTACCAATGAGTATAGTGAGAATGTTAACTACTATAAATGAATATAAGGGGAAGCAAGATTTATATAAAAAACAATCCCCTCAAATATTAAGCACACTTAAAAATGTAGCAGTTATACAAAGTGCGGAATCATCTAATAGAATAGAAGGTATTTATACGTCAAATAAAAGATTGCGTGAAATAATGGATAACAAAATAGAACCAAGGGATAGAAGTGAAAGTGAGATAGCAGGGTATAGAGATGTATTAAATACTATTCATAGTGCTTTTGATGCTATACCTGTAAAATCATCTGTATTATTACAATTACATAGAGATTTATATAAATTTTCATCAGCTAAAGGTGGAAATTATAAAAATACTGATAATGTGATTGAAGAAATATTGCCTAATGGAACTAAATATATAAGATTTAAGCCTGTAGATGCTTTTAGTACTCCAAGCTATATGGAGAGACTTTGTGAAGAATATAGAAAGGAGATTGCAAAAGAAGAGATAGAGCCATTAGTTTTAATAGCTGCATTTATATTAGATTTTCTTTGCATCCATCCTTTTAATGATGGAAATGGAAGAATGTCTAGATTATTAACACTTTTACTTTTGTATCAAAGTGGTTTTGAGGTTGGAAGATTTATTAGTCTAGAAAAAATTATTGAGGATAGCAAAGAAACTTACTATGAAGCACTGAATAAATCATCAATGTTATGGCATGATGGGAAAAATAATTTATATATATGGCTTGAATATTTTCTTGGAGTTATTATAAAAGCATATAAGGAATTAGAGGATAGAGTAGGCTGTATTGAAAATACTAAGGGCAGTAAGAGTGAAAGAATAGAAATGGCTATAGAAGGTAAATTAGGGTATTTTACTAAGAATGAAATAAGAACTATATGTCCTGATGTGGGAGAAGCCACTATAAATAGAGTGTTTGAAAAGTTGAGAGTTGAAGGAAAGATAGAAGCTGTAAGTAAGGGAAGAAATTCTAAGTGGAAAAAACTATAGGGAGAAGATGTATATAATTAAAATCGAAAACCTTACTTGCAATGGATACGGTGAATCATACAATAAGTAAGCCTCTAAATTTTTGATTTAGTTAGGCGAACTTACTCAGCTAACGAAGTGAGTCGAGTTTCCTTTAAGACCAAGTGCGGTTTATAGCTTTAGGCATTGATATGAATGCCTAAAGCTATTTTTATAAGTAAAAATACTTTATCATAAGCAATAGCATACTTACAAAATATGTTACAATAAAATTATGAACAATTTTGAGTAATAGACAAGCGGTAATTTATGGAGGGGTTTTATGCGAAAAGCTAGAGTTATAGTTTTTGACTTATTTGACACATTGCTTCATGATATTAAATTTGATTTTAATTCGGGCTTATGTTATCTACATGATAGTATTTTATCAGAAGATACGGATAAAGTTGAATTTCTAGAGTATGCAGTTACATATTGGAAAGATCTTTATGATAAAAGATGCGAGGATAATTCAGAATTAGCATTTGAAGATGAGCTTTTAGATTTCAAAAATAAATATGGTTTTAAAGTGAATCATCCACTAGAAGAAATTCTATATAATTGTGCACTAGAAATAAATACCACTGAATTATTTAATGACACGATTTCTACTTTAGAGCAACTTAAGTTGTTAGGAATTCCTGTTTATTTATTAAGTAATTCCATATTTAAAAAGGATGTAATGAAAAAATTCATTAACCAATATGATTTAGAAAAATATTTTGTTAATGTACATTTTAGTGCAGATTATAAGATAAGAAAGCCACATAAAGATTTGTTTAAAATTGTATTTGATGATATTAAAGAGTATGATGCTAGTATTGAAGCGGGACAAGTTTACTTCATTGGCGATAATTTTGAAGCTGATGTTCTTGGAGCTGAAAATTTTGGTTTTACACCAGTTTTTATAAACCGTAAACAAGATACTGACATTAATAATAAAAATTTTATTGAGATTAAATCGCTAAGTGAATTATTGAAAGTAATTAGATAAATTCTAATTTTATATAATTAAGATTAAACTTTTAGAGGTGATAAAAATGAATTTTCCAACTAAGATTGGAACAGATAAAGATGGATATATAATGAAATTTGCATCTAAAGATAATATAAATTCTAATTACATGACATTAATAGAACAATTGATAGAAATATTAAAATATAATATTGGTAATAAGTTACATAGCATATATGTATATGGTAGTGTTGGTAGGGGAGAAGCCATTTTAAGCAAATCTGATGTTGATTTATGTATAATAATAAACACACCTCTTAATGCAATAGAATTAGATAATTTGAGAAAAGACAAAGAACAATTTTTAAATAAAAATAAAAGTATTCCAAAGGTAGATTTTGATATTGGAATGATAGATGATGTTTTAAATCCAGAAAATTTATATTATTGGGGGTTTTGGATAAAGCACATATGTGATTGTTTATATGGAAAAGACTTATCTGTTAAATTTCCTAAAATGAAACCTAATAAAAATATATGTAAATCTTTAAATAATGATATTATTGGAACTCTCTCGGAGTATAGAGAATTAATAGTTAAAGATAATTTTAATAATTTAGATTTAAAGTCATCCTTAAAACGAATTATAAGAGGAGCATACTGTTTAGTGTCAGCAGAGGATAAAAGCTGGGTAATTAATACAGAAGATATATTAGGTATACTCAATCATTATTTTCCTGAAGAATCAAAATTTAAAGAAATAGAATTAATTCTTAAGGATAAAGCAGAAAATTCATCTACAAGAATTTTAGAAATTATTGAGTATTTTATACTTTGGTTTAAGCAGAATAAAATTAAATAATTAATGAATTATAATTAAGAAATATAAACACGCACCGTAGAGTAAGGTACGAAAACCGTACCGTAAGTGATGCTCCAGATCTTTGAATTGGTGAGCAGAATTTATACACCGTACAAATAAATGTGAAAAATAGCTTTAGCCATTGATTTAAATTGGCTAAAGCTATTTCTATGAGTGAAAATATCATATAATAAGTAATATTAAATTTTTAAGAATGGAGAAATGTAATAAACAATTATATATGATAATTATAGTAAAATTAAGTATAATAAATTAAAAAAAATATTTTAATACAAAAATGTCGCAAATTTAAGTTTCGTTCGTTATATTAGTTGAGAGTACTCTTAAAGGATAAGGAGTGATTAAGTGAAATCTTCATCAGATGAAAATATTCAAAATAGCATGTTAGAACAGCTTTATGATGCTTACGAACATAAAATGTACGGCATAGCATATTCAATTTTAAATAACGTAGGTCAAGCTGAGGATGCAGTTCAAGATGCATTTATAAAGTTAATTCCATATATAGAAGATATTAACAGTATAGCAAGTGTACAGACAAAACGATTAATAACATACACAATAAAAAATATTTCAATTGATATATATCGTAGGAATATGAAAGAATCTGAACTATTTACTAAAGGGTTAGAAGAACCAATGGTAAGTGAAAATCAAAAAGAAAGTGCTTATGTAAAAACAGTAGAGGATAGACAAATCGTCATACATTTACTTTCTAGTTTACCATCAAAATACCGTGAGATAATTAGGTATCGTTGTTATTACGAATTTAGCTATAAGGAGATATCACTATTGTTAAATATCAGTGAAAAGGCAGCAGCTAAAAGATATGAACGTGGAAGAAAGTTGCTAAAAGAACTGATGGAAAAAGAAATGATGGGAGATGAAATGTATGGATAATAAGATTGATATTGATAGAATGACATATCTTATAGGTGAAGAAGATGCTATGGAAGAATTGGATAAATTTACAGAACTACATGATTTCTCAAAAAAATATGAAAGTGAGAAGATAAAAATGATTAAAAAGGTAAAAAGTGTAGAGCCTATTCATATATCAAATAGAAAAAGGAAAGGAATGACAAGGAAAAAGACTATAGTGCTTATTGCAGCTATTACAGCCACCTTAGCACTATCCTTAACAGCTTATGGGATAAGTAAAGGAATTATATTTACAACAACTAAGAACGAAGAAACAGGAATTACTACTGTCGAGGCTCAATCAGAAATTCCTATTGAAGGAATACCACTAATCAATATAACTCCCGGATATCTTCCAGAAGGATATAAACAATATAAAGGAGATGCCTCCAAATATTTTCTTAATGGTGACGCTTCTGCAGGAGGTGGTGAGATAATAATATATCAATGCGACTATGTGTATGAACCTCCAAAGTATGAAAGTATAGAGGAAACTACTATTGGTGGTGCAAAAGCGCTGATTACCACATACAAAGCTGGAGATAGTACTATCGATTTATGTTATGAAGGGGATGGGCAAATTATTAGAGTTCGCGGACTTAATGGCATTTCTTTAGAAGAACTTAAAAAGGTAGCAGAAAACATTAAATACGAAGTAATTCCAGGAAAATTCATGGTGCAATATAATCCAGCTACTCATGAATTTATTGATAGAACAGGAGACACCACTGAGCGGCCAATTCCTGCTGATGGTATACGTGCTATGGGAGAAGAAATAACTAGTAAAAAGTCTGCTCTAACTTATATTGTAAAAAACGCTGAAATTATGGATAAATTACCTGCATTAGATAAAAGTGATTTCCATAATTATGATGAGTATTCTAAAATGATAAATAAAGACGGAACATTAAAGGATTATAAAAGAGTTTCTGTTAAATGGGAAAACAATGAAATGAAAAAAGTTACTGAAACAGCAAAATTAAAGTTTGCCTACGTAACTGTAATCATGACAAATCATTCTGATACAAAATTAATAAACGAATTTATTAATCCACAAGTTGAGCTTAGGACGAAAACACCAGATGGCACCCTTGAAGCTTTTACTAATAATCGTGATTTTAGTAGCGACCTTGCAAAAATTAAAGTACCAATATATTTTGATCAACTTAAGCATGAAGAAACTAAGAAATCAGATATTGATCAAACGGAGCTTGATAAGTTAGGCTTTAAAAATTATGATGAGTATAAATCTTTCTATGAACATATAAAATTTATGTTGTGCGATTTTGAACCAAATGAAACTAAAGAAGCCCATTTTATTTATGTAGTAGACGCTGATCATATTGATGATGCCTACATTCACATATCTGCTGGTGTTCCTCTTTCAAATTATGTTAAGCTAAAGTAATTAAATTAAAATCTATGAGGGCTATCTTAAAAAATACTTTGAGATAGTCCTTATCATAAGTAGTAATAAAAACTATTTAAATATACAATTTTTAATAAAATGATATAATTAATAGTAGACAATGTTTGTATAATCTATATTTTAAATATGTGGTATAAAATGTTAGTTTAGTCAATTTGAAAGGACATATAATATATGGATAAAGAGATTAAGTTAATAATACTAAGGGGCAATTCAGGAAGTGGTAAAACTACAACAGCAAAGGCATTACAAAAAAAATTTGGTCATGGAACCATGTTAATATCACAGGATGTGGTTAGAAGAGAAATGTTATTTGTGAAAGATGGGCCTGATACAGAAGCAATTAATCTATTAAATGAACTTGTACTATATGGGAAAAAGCATTGCAATGTTGTAATTTTAGAAGGTATTTTAAATTCAAAGTGGTATAAAAAACTATTTGAAAATTTACATGATGAATTTGGTAATGAAATTTTTGCATATTATTTTAATATACCTTTTGAAGAAACCTTAAATCGTCATAAACAAAAACCTAATGCACATGAATTCGGAGAGAAAGAAATGAGAAAATGGTGGAATGAAAAAGATTTAATAGGCTTCATTCCAGAGGTATATATACATAAAGATTTAAGCTTAAATGAAATAGTGAATATCGTTTTTCAGGATGTTATAAAGTGAAGACCATAATTTAAAACTAGGCACCGGGTGGTGGAAATACTACCTTATTGAAATAACTTAAGGGGTTTTGACAAAGGACTTTTGAGTAGATTTTTTGATTATTGCTTTTGTTTTCTCATCAGAGGAGAGATTAGATAGATTAGCAATTGTAAAGGAGAATAAATAGATGGATAAATATATTGATTTAAGTTATACCATAGAAAATGGACTAAGTACTCATCCTTACGATGAAGAGCTAAAGTTATATAAAAATAGATTTTTGGTTAAAGATAAATACAATGACACTAAACTAGAAACTGGTATGCATGTTGGAACTCATATTGATGTTGTTAGTCATATGTTAGATAGTAATGTTTTAATTGATGATTATCCAGCAGATAAGTTTATTGGAAAAGGGTGTTTACTTGATGTTAGAAACCAAGATATTATTAAAATGAAAAAGAAGTATTTAGATATTGTAGAAAAGGATAGCATAGTTCTTCTATATACTGGTTTTGATAACCAATTTGGATGTGCTGAGTATTTTACTAACCATCCCATAGTTGAAAAGGAGTTAGCTGAATTTTTTATAGATAGAAAGATTAAGATGATTGGGATGGACTTGCCATCTCCTGATAAATACCCATTTCAAATTCATAAAATGCTACTAGATAAAGATATTCTTATTATTGAAAACATGAAAAATCTCGGAAGTTTATTGAATGTAGATAAATTTGAGATTATTGCATTGCCTCTTAAAATAAAGGCAGAGGCATCGCCTGTGAGAATTGTAGCTAGGATTTAAATTTAGAATACTAATTCAAAAAATTGATAGTATAACGATACTTAGAACTCTACTATAAATAAATAAGAAAAATAGTATTAATATACTATATTTACAAAATGTTGAGGAAAATAATTTGTTTCTGTATCAAAACCAATTAACTGAAAGATTTATGGAGGAATTTATGCTTTTATACATTAGCTGAGAATGTTTTGTTTAAAATGTAGATATAACAGTAGATAGGAAGTGAGAAAATGAATCATAAAATACAAAGAATTAATAGCTATGAGGATGATAGGTTTGATAAAACTATTTTAAATCAACATGGGGCCTTTATTGTTGATGAAAAGTATAAATGTAGTTTTAAAATAATAAATAAAGATTCTGCTATTGTATTATTTGATAAGGAAGTTGATATATTTCAATTAATAGATGAATTTAGATTTTATTCTGAACATATTATTAGTTTCTATGAGGAAAATATGGAATTAATAAAAGCTTTTCCACCCAATAATATATTTCACATAACTATTAAGGATATTCAGCCTTCACAGTTTTTCGTTGATATAGACAAAGTTAAAGCCATAGAGTCTTTCATAAAAAATGAAGAAGATATTATCATTCCTCTAACAAAAATCAATGGTTCTTTTATATCTTTGGATGGACATACTAGACTTTATTATGCAGTAAGTAAGGGATATTCTAAGGTAAAAGGCTATTTAACAGAATCAGATGATTACCTAGAGGACTTTGTAAAAGAAGCAAGGAAAAGAAAAATCTATTCGCCATATGACCTTAAGTTAATATCTCATGAAGAATATAAGATAAAGTGGTATAAGTTTTGTGATGATTTTTTTAGTGAGAGAGAATAAAAGATTTAAAGCTTTAATGCATTGTATAGTAGTTGAAAATAGAGAGAGAACTCAATGAAATTGGGAAACTAACATTAACTTAGATGAAAAATATAAATATATAAAGCCATAGAATAGAGCTTCTGAAAACAATGATTTTATAAGTAGTGTTTCTGCTAAAGCTTATCCCACTGGAATGGTTGATATCTCCTTTATAATAATAAAAAATACTATTGATTTATATTAATAACACAAAAGAGTCCAAATAAATAAAACTCTATAAAAGTTAGTAGTATAATAGGTGTAAGTTCATAGATTCCTAGGATTAGATAAAGCAGACTTAATTTTATAGTAAAATAGAAGTGCAAGCTCACCTCTATTTTTTCATTTTTGAGTAGATATTTTTGTGGTATAATATAAAAAATTGTATAAGGGAGAATTTATTATGAGTAAACATAATATCTATACAATGAGTGTAGCAAAAATCTATCCTTTTTTGGTTACAAAGGCTGAGAAGAAGGGACGTACTAAAGCAGAAGTGGATGAAATCATCTGTTGGCTCACAGGATATAGCCAGGAAGAATTAAAAGCTCAATTGGAAAAACAGATAGCATATGAGACCTTCTTTATGGAAGCTCCTAAGCCGAACCCAGCAAGGGTTTTAATTAAAGGTGTGGTTTGTGGTGTACGAGTGGAAAATATCGAAGAACCAATTATGAAGGAAATTCGCTATCTGGATAAGCTCATCGATGAGTTAGCAAAAGGAAAATCCTTGGATAAGATTTTCAGGAAATAATGATTAAAGTGAAAACAAAAAATACTAATGATATTTTGTAGAACGTGATGGATGAGATTGCCTCGTTATTTACTGCGGATTCAAGAATATCACAAGTAACATAAATTATATAAATAAAGAAGCTTACAGCTGGTGATGTAAGCTTCTTTTCCTATTATTTCTTTTCGGATATTTCTTCTTTTTTAGGGTCTTTATCAAAGTATTCATCTAATTTCTTTCTCATGTTCTCTGGAATCTTTTTCTCTATTGGGAAGGCTACTGAATTTATAACTGATTCACTGAATTCTTTAGTTATAATAGTAGTCAATTCTAAGGCTTCAGCACTTAAATATTCCATAACGTCGTTTCTTGTGTGAATGAAGGCTCCACCCTGTGGTGCAAAACGACAGAAGGTAAGTGATGGGATTCCCACATCAGCAAAGGCTGTAGAATCACTTGAGTATATGTCTTGTTCCACCTTAAGTGGGAAACCTTTAATCTTAGCCATTTGATCAATATAATTAACTAAACTTTGCTCTGCAGTAATCAGAGCCATTTCTTTTCCAAGAACAGAGCCAGCCACGTCTACGTTAATCATTAGAAGGTGTTTTTTAAGCTCTTCCTCGTGATCCTTTAAGTAAGCTTTACTTCCAAGAAGTCCAACTTCTTCAGAGCCATACCACATAAATTTTACAGTTCTCATTGGTGGATTTTCTTTAAAGTGTCTTAGAAGTTCCATTATAATAACTGAACCAGCTCCGTTGTCATATACTCCAGTACTGTAAGGAACACTGTCATAATGAGCACCGAAGGAGATTATCTCCTCAGGGTATTTAGTACCTTCTAAAGTTACCACCACATTTTGAGAAGTTAGCTCTACATCTTCCATGATTATCTCTACATGGATTTTAGAAGTTTTGTTCTTAACCATATGGAAGCAGTCTTTCATACGCATGTTAATTGTAGGTATTCTTCCATGCTGTGTATTCTTTTCACGGATTCTAGCTATAGAAATATCAGTTTTATCTTCTTCATCCATGGCAGTACCAGACATAGTTATATATCCAGCAATACCAGCATCCATAAGTTTCTTATAAAGTTTAGGATTTGGACGAGTATTTATAAGTACAAATTTTCCTTTAAGATCAACTAAATTCACATCCAACCCGTCTTCAATGTATACAAAATCTGCAGTTATTCCACCCTCAGGTGTACCGATTGAGCAGTTATATGGCTCAACCTTATATTCTTTTTCAAAGGGCTCTAAAACCTTTAGTGTAGCTTTTTTAATTACAGAGCTAGGAGCTTTGAAAGACTCTAAGTGTCCTTCATAGTCAATTGAGGATATTTCCTCTAATAAAATGTTAGCAGCTTTTAACTCTTCCTCTGAGCCACTGGCTCTTACAAAACCAATTTTCTTTAGTAATTCAAATTCTCTTTCAGCATTAATCTTCATTATGTTTCCCCCCCTTATTTGTCCATCTAAATATATTATACTAGAGTTGTATGAAAATTGAAAATATAAATATATGTTTCTAAAGCTTGCAAATAACTTACTACAAGATATATATATATGGTAAAATTCAATCAAATTAAGTTAATAATATCTCACAATAATAGCTACTAACCTAATGCTAAATCCATGATGAATTGAAATAAACCTTTATTTTATTATATAAATTTGATATAATATAAATTTATGTTAGTAGAATTACATATATTTAAATACACTTGTTAGTATAGAATGCTATAGCGTATGATAAATGAAGAACATTACTAAAGTAGGGGGCAACTTAGTATGATTAAAATTTTTTCTTCGTTAAAAAGCTTAGGACTTAATTATGAAGACGATATAGAGTTATATACAAAAAAAGAAGATAAATACGATGAAGAAACAAAAGATAAAAAATCAACAAAAATTGATATTAATACATTACTTTATGATAAGAAGGTTACTTGTCCAGTTTGTTTAAAAGCTTTTACATGTAGAGTTGTAAAGGCGTATGTTCCTAAAGTAAAATCAAAAGATACAGATGCTTTTATAAGATATGAGGGGGTAAATCCATATTTTTACGAAGTATTGGTATGTCCAACATGTGGATATGCAGCATTAAAAAGTGATTTTCAGAAAATACAATCCTATAAACGTGAAGTTATACTTGTAAAGATAGGCAATCAATGGCAAGGTAAAGAATATCCTCAAGTTTATAATGAAGAAATCGCAATTGAACGTTATAAACTTGCATTACTAAATGCAGTGCTAGGAGAATTTAAAGATAGTACAAAGGCAATGATTTGCTTGAAAATTGCATGGATGTATAGACTTCTAGAAAATAAAGAAGATGAGAAGGCATTTTTAGAAAGAGCACTTCAAGGATTTGTTATTGCTTATGAAAATGAACGAACTCCAATATACGGATTAAGTATTTATTCTTTACAATATATTATAGGTGAGTTATATAGAAGAATAGGGGATTATACAAATGCTAAACTATGGTTAGGAAGAGTAATCTTAAGCAAGGCAGATCAAAAACTAAAAGATAAAGCTAGAGACATGAGAGATTTAGCAAAAGATTTAGAGATAAAAGCAAATGAAGCTACTTATGAATAGAGATATATGATTGTATATTAATGAGGTATTTAAAAGACTTGTGGTTATCTACTATTAAGTATATAAATTTTAGCTAAGATTATAATAAAGCCTATAGTTTATTTTATAAAAGAAAACTATAGGCTTT
The DNA here is from genome assembly GCF_002477055.1 of Clostridium sp. UBA7503. Classification (NCBI taxonomy): domain Bacteria; kingdom Bacillati; phylum Bacillota; class Clostridia; order Eubacteriales; family Clostridiaceae; genus Clostridium; species Clostridium sp. UBA7503. The sequence goes on along the minus strand of NZ_DLNT01000021.1, from coordinate 170,261 downwards.
ATTATATTATATATTAACCAATACCACCGTATATTAATCCTAAAATTATTACAATAATAGTTGTTGGCACAAAAACATATTTTCCAAAATTCATAAACCATATATCAATTTTATATTTTGATCCTAAATTTAACTGAGCTAGAGTCTCATCTCTATCAAGTATGTAGAAGAATACAACAGCAGTAATTAATGCACCCAATGGAGATAGTACTATAGTAATAAAATTTGTGAAATTGTTAAATAAAGGGCTACTTAAACTTAACGGTATAGCTAGTATAAAAGCTGAAATAGCAGTAATATAAGTGGTCTTCTTTCTACCCCATTTAGTTAAATTCATAATTGCTTCTACGGGACCCTCTAACATAGCGATAGAAGATGAAATAGAGGCAAAAATAATACTTAAGAAGAATAAAGCACTTAATACTTGCCCAAGTTTCATAGTCTGGAATATACTTGGTACAGTTACAAATAGTAAAGCAGGTCCAGAGGTAGGGTTTAGACCTAAAGCAAATACTGCTGGCATTATTACAAAGGCAGCAAGGATAGCAGCTAAAGTATCAAAGGACGCTGTAGTTATAGCACAAGTAGGTATATCAAAATTTTCATCTGTATAGCTACCACACATAACCATACAACATCCTGTTAAGGATACTGTGAAAAAAGCTTGTCCAAGAGCCATAACCCAAGTACTTGGATTTAAAAGGTATGACCAATCAGGAGTAAGGAGATACTTCACACCCTCCATGGAATCTGGTAGACTTAATGATTTGGCAATTAGAAGTATAAATATAATAAATAATAAAGGTATAATGATTTTATTTATTTTTTCTATACCCTTAGAAATTCCAAAACTAACTATTATTAAAGTTATAACAACAGCTAAACCATGCCAAAATACTGTAATATTACTATTTATAAAAGTAGTGAAGTAAGACTCTATATTTATAGTTAGTATCTCACCAGATAAACTTATGAAAAAATATTTTAATACCCAACCAATAACAACGGTATAGAACATAAATATACCAGTTAGTCCTAGGGTTGGAATTATAGATATAATAGAGCCATGTTTAATATTTCTTTCTTTGAATACCTTTTTAAGTGCACCCATTGACCCTATTCTAAACTGTCTACCAAAAGAAAACTCAGCAATTAACCCAACTGTTCCTAGTAGTACTACGAAAATAAAATATGGAATTAAGAATGCAGCACCACCATTTTCACCTAATCTATAAGGGAACATCCATATGTTTCCTAATCCAATAGCAGCTCCAACACATGAAAGAATAAATCCAAATTTACTAGAGAATTTTTCTCTGTTTTTAGCGTTTTGCAATTTTATTACCTCCTAGAAATATGATATAAAATATTTATAATAATAAAAAAGACTCATAGTTTATACTATGAGACCCTTAACCTAGGATATAAAAAGCCTCATAGTTTATCTATGAGGCTAAATTTATTGCAACATAAACTCTTTAGCTATCATAGATACAAAACACTCCATTGGTGTGGTTTGTATCTATGATAATTGTTATATAGACACAAACCTATCTAAAAAAGCTAAAGAAAAAGTCATTATTTAATTTTGAAATTGATAGGTTCGTTTTTAAATTCATAATCTTATCTCCTAATACGATATTTTATGTTATGTATCATATCATTGAAAAATATAGAAGTCAATAGATAGATACAGAATATATATTACTATAGTTATACCTATGAATAAAATATAGAAGAGTAGAATTTAAAATGCTATAATAAATTATATGGAAATACAGTAATTATTTATAAAAATTATTATAACAATCATATTATAGAGTAGGAATCAGGATTATAGTCAATATGAGAAATTAAAGGAGAATATTAAAATAATGAATACTAGAATCGAAAACAGATTAGATATATTTGCAGATTATACAATGCAATTAGGTAAAGTAATGAAATGGGATTATAAACTGTCACATATGTTATGTTCAATGCTATATACCAATGAGGAACGTATATTAGATGCAAATCGTATAAAAGAAATGAGAGAATACATTAAAAAGAATACAGGAATATTTTCTAGTTTTAAAGGGACTACTCTCCCAATAATAGCAACAATACTATCTTTAGATGAAAATCCAGAGAGATTATTTACGGAAACTAAAATGTTATATGATAAAATGAAACAGCAGAATTTTCGGGGGTCCGAGTATCTTACCATTGCGGCAATGCAGGTTGCTAAAATAAAAACTGAATGTGAATACAATAGAATTATTAGTCGTATGAAGGAGTTTTATGATAGATTACGTAAAGTACACCCATTTTTAACAAGTAAAGATGATTATATTTATGTTGCAATGGTGGCAATGACAGATATTGATTTGGAATTGGCAATGAGACGTGTAGTAACAATAGAAGATAGATTAAGACCAACCCTTGGCGGAGGAAATGATATGCAGGCCTTGGCACTTGTGTTACTTCTTGCAGATAATGACGATGATGAATTATGTAAGAAGGTTTTAGAGTTATATAAGTGCTTAAAGGATAAGAAGTATAAATTACGTTATAACGGAACAATGTCAACTCTTGGAGTTCTTGCCATGACTTCTAATGATATGAACCTTATAGCAGAAGAATTAGTGAATGGTGCAGAATACTTAAAAGATAAAAAAGGGTTTGGAGCATTTTCCATTAGTAAAGTGCAACGTGCTATGTTTTCTGCAAATTTTATAGCACTTCAATATGTTGGTGACATGAAGAATAATCTATTAGAAGGAACCATATCTAATAATATTACTAATATTATTATTGCACAACAGATGGCAACCATTGCAGCAACTATGGCAGCAACCTCAGCAGCGGCGAGTTCAGCAAATTAGAAATATAAAAAGTCTATACACATAAAAGTCTGTTGAAGTAAATAATTAAACTTAACAGACTTCTTTATTTTTAAATTTTTTAATAGGTAATTTATATTTTACTGCGTTTACATTTATAATTGGTTAAATGATAGACAACAACTGAAACTACAATAATTCCAACAGCAATCCCTAAGGAGGTTTTAAGTGTATTAAGAGCGTAAAGATCAAATTTTATTTTATTTCCAGCTAAAGCATAACTCATAGAATAGTATAAGCTGCCACCAGGTACAAGAGGTACGATAGATGGCAATAAAAATACAGTTGTAGGTGCTTTATGAATTCTAGCTAAGAATTCAGAGTATGCTGTACCTAGAATTGAGGCTATCATGTTAGATATAAAAATATCATTCCAATAATAAAAGGAAAGTAAATAGATACACCAAGTAATAATACCACCAATAGATGCATAGAATATTCTTTCCTTTTTTATATTAAATAATAAGGCAAATCCTAGGCTACCTATGTAAGCAGTAATGATTTGAATTAAATACTTCATTATTGCAATATACCTCCTAATATAATCAATGAAATAGCAAAACCACAGGCAATAGCTATGGCAATTAATATGGATTCAGTTAATCGTAATAGGCCAGCTATAATATCACCACAAAGCATATCGCGAACGGAATTTATTAATGGAATTCCGGGAATAAGAAGCATAATATCTCCTATAATAATTTTATCAACATTAGAGCCTATTCCTATTTTAGTAAATAAAATTGCAGCTAGCCCAGTAATAATTGAGCAAACAAAGGTATATATTAATTGATTAATGCTTTCTCTTTTGATAAAAGTATCAATAAGGAATATAAGTATACCAATGATTGCAGTAGCAACAGCATCTATAAGATTACCACCAAAAAAGATAGAAAATCCACTAGAAGCTAATATGTATCCTAGGCAGGAACTCCACCTTATACTGGGTTCACTTACTGATAGTTGTTGTATTTTATCCTTTATTTCATTGAAAGAAGGTTTAGTTTGACATATATATCTAGATAAGGAGTTAAGCCTCTCAAGTTGACTAAGGTCTGTTCCATAGGAGTAAATCCTTCGTGTTTGTGTTAGAGTTTCTTCATTACTAGTTTTTATTGTAGCTATAATTAATGATCTTATTGAAAAAACATCTATACGATCAATTTCATAAACCTTACAAATACGAATAATTGTATCTTCAACACGATTAGTTTCACCACCAACTCGTAGCATATGCTCACCAATATCTAAGGAAAGGCTTAGTATTTTGGACGCTTCAATTGTAATTTCATTCTCCTTCATAAATATCTCCTTTAAGTTAGTTTATATTCCCATATCTATAATATTAGAATATAAATATTATTACAATGAGATAATTCTAATAAGTTTAATTTATGTATTTAAAATACAAATAGATGTTAGTCAGAATTAAAATGTTAAAGAAAAAAATCAAAACACCTGAATAGTATTTTAACTAATCAGGTGTTTCTTTATATTGATTTATGAATTACCACAAGTGTGAAAATTACTTAAGTTACTACCAGAATAATCCACGTCTACAGCAGTTGTTTCCAAAGCCACCAAAACCGCCACAACCCAATAATACCAACCATATTAGCCATTGGTTATTATTACAATCACAACCAAAATTAGAATTGCAATTACGGTTTGAAAATCCTGTACAACAAGAGGTTGGACATCTGTCACAACATGAATGTATATTACAACAACAGCAGCAATCACATTTACAATTAGAATGACGTCTTCTATGACTACTCATATATATTACCTCACTTTTTATATTTACTCCTAAGATTATGTTTTGGGAGTATGTAATATAAAAGGAATTTGAAATACACTAAAATAAATACATATGATTTATAAAGATGTATCTCACTATTATGATATGAAGATATTGAATTTAAGTTACAGGATAATGATGATTAAAGTTGACAGGTGTAAATGATTAAGTAAAATAAGGAATATTTTAATGAGTTTGTTTTTATTGTATAATGTAATAAATGTAAGTAGTGTTTTATATTTAAATATAAAAAGATAAGAAGGAGAAAGTATGAAGGAAATATTATTAGTGGAGGATGATTTAGATTTATCAAAGGAATTGTCTTTATCATTAAGTAAATGGGGATTTAAAGCAAACGTAATAGAAAATTTTGATAGGATACTAAAGGAGTTTATAGAAAAAAATCCACAGCTAGTAATAATGGATGTTAACTTGCCTTATTATGATGGCTTTTATTGGTGTAAGAAAATTAGAGAGGTTTCAAAGGTACCTATAATATTTTTATCATCAAGAGATTGTAATATGGATCTGGTTATGGGAATTAATAATGGTGGAGATGATTATATTACAAAACCATTTTCCATGGAAGTTTTAATAACTAAAATAAATGCATTACTTAGAAGGACATATGATTATGCAGGAAATGATTCCATAATGTATTACAATAATGCAGTTTTAGATATGGAGAGATGTACATTTAAATATGGTAATAATATTATTGAGTTAACCAAAAATGAAATTAAGATATTGTCTGTGTTAATTAAAAGCAGGGGTAAGATTGTCTCTAGAGATAGGCTTATGATGAGCCTTTGGAATGATGACGAATTTGTTAGTGATAACACATTAACGGTTAACGTAACAAGGCTTAGGAATAAGATTAAAGAAATTGGGCTTGATGACTTTATTAAAACAAAGAAGGGTATTGGATATATGGTTTAATGAACACAGGAAGATTTATTAATGAAAAATTATTAAATATAATATGCTTTATAACTGTATTTATAGTATTAAATTTATTTTTATTCTGTTTAACTTCATTTAGAAACAACTTGAAAGATTTAATATATGTAGATTTTATTATTACGAGCATATATTTAGTGTTTTTATTTATGGAATATAGTAAGTGGAAAAAAGTATATAGAGAAGTATATAAGTTAATGAATGATAATAAAGAGATTTTAATTAATGATATTAATGGTGAATCATTAGAAGAGGAAATAATGTCTTATATCATTAGAAGTAAAGATTATAATAAGTATAAAAGCATAAAATTATATGAAGAAAATTTAAGTGATATGGAAGAGTATATTTCTAAATGGGTACATGAAATAAAGATTCCTATAAGTGCATTAAATATAATATCAGAGAGAATAGAAGATGGAGATATAGGACATAGCGTAAAAAATGAGGTTGAGAAGATTAATTTTTTAGTAAATTCAGTTATGTATGGGAGCCGGTCTACCGCTTCAGCTGAAGATATATTTCTTAAAGAAGAAATATTACAGGATATAGTAAAACAAAGTGTAAAAAATAATGCCTTCTTTTTAATTAAAAATAATATAGAAATTGAAATAAAAGATTTAAATTATAATATTTATACTGATAAGAAGTGGTTAGCTTATATTTTGGATCAAATTATTAATAATTCTATTAAATATATAAAAGGGCAGGGGAAGATACAATTTTATGTTAAAAATAATGAAAAGTATGTAGAATTGTACATCAAAGATAATGGAATAGGAATATCTAAAGAAGATATAGACAGAGTTTTTAACAAAGGTTTCACAGGAACTAACGGAAGAAATACCACATATAAATCTACTGGTATGGGTTTATACTTCTCTAAAAAAATAATAGATAGATTGGAACATAAAATAGAGATTGAATCAATTCAAGGAGAATACACTATTTTAAAAATAAGATTTTATAAAATATCAGATTATCTAAAAAGCTTGACTTAATTAAAGAGTTATCTATGTAATGGCGTTACAATTAATCCTCAATGTTACCAAAATGTAACCTTAGAACTTTAAAAGTAACTTTAAGCAAAGGAAAACCAATATAAAAACTATTATAATTAAATTAAAGATTAGATATTGATCTAAAAATAATTAAGTGTGATTATATTGGAGGAAAAAGCAGTGAAAGAAATATTGAAATTAAATGACGTAGATAAGGAATATGGAATTAAAGGATTTAGGAATAAGGTTTTAAAAAAGGTTTCTCTTACAGTTAATGAAGGAGATTTTATTTCTATAATGGGGCCTTCAGGAGCCGGAAAAAGTACTTTGCTAAACTTAATATCTACACTGGATAAACCAACTAAAGGTGAAATAATGCTAGATGGAGTAGATATAACTAAAATTAAAAATAAAGAATTATCTAAACTTAGAAGAGATAATATAGGTTTTATATTTCAAGACTATAATCTTTTGGACAATATGAATTTAATGGATAATATAGCATTACCCCTTGCATTAGGGAAGAAAAAAAGTAAGGAGATAGAGGACAGAGTTATAAAAATTGCAGATTTATTTGGACTTAAAGAGCACTTGAGAAAATATCCTTATGAGTTATCTGGTGGACAAAAACAAAGGGGAGCTGCTACTAGAGCTTTAATAACAAAGCCTAAGGTTATATTTGCTGATGAACCCACGGGGGCTTTAGATTCAAAGTCATCTTCAGATTTACTAGAATGTTTGAATAGGGTAAACAAAGAGGAAAGGGCCACAATTATAATGGTTACTCACGATGCATTATGTGCCAGTTATTCAGATAGAGTTTACATATTAAATGATGGAGAAATAAAATGTCAATTGAATAAGGGTGCAAATAGAAAAGAGTTTTATGGAAGGATAATAGATTTATTAGCATCTTTAGGAGGTGCGAAGTAATGAGTATTTTCCAAATAGCTTATAACAACTTTAAAAACAACATAAAGGTATATACTATGTTCTTTATTTCAATGGTATTTTCTGTAGTTATCCTAAGTAATTTTATGATACTAATGGATGGAGATGCTTTGCAGTATTTAGGTACTTTAAATGAGAAATATACAAAACTACTATTACAGATGTTAACTTCAATACTTGTAATATTTATGTTTTTCTTCATATGGTACTCATCAAATATATTTTTGAGAAATAGAAAAAAGGAGATTGGTATTTATACTTTTATGGGGCTAGACTCTGCTACAATTGGGGAGATTTATTTCATTGAGATTATGCTTATTGGATTAAGTTCATGTTTTCTTGGTACAGGAATAGGTATTATATTATCTAAATTTTTTCAAATGATAGTGTTTAAGTTAGCAGAATTTAATATAAATGTTACTTTTAATGTAACAGTAAATTCAATAGTGTATACAGTTTTAATATTCCTTGGAATATTTTTATTTATGAGCGTAAAAGGATTTATAAGTATTATTAAAAGTAATGTGATAGACCTATTAAATGATAGTAAGAAGACGGAAAAAATGCCTAAGATAAATTGGAAGATATATATAGCTTCGTTTGTTTCATTAATGTTAATTATAGCTGGATATTATCTAATACTTCATAATAAAATGAATGCAGTTACTACATTACTTCTAGTTTGTCTAGGTACTTATGGACTATTTGGGACTGTGTTACCAGTTGTATTTGATTTTTTTATTAAAAGAAAATCTATTTTATATAATGGACAGAATATAATAACTATTAATAATTTAGCTTATAGATTAAAGAAAAATTATACAACTTATGCAACTATAGCAATTCTTACAGCTTGTACAGTAACAGTACTGGGGACATCAGTTGCAATGAGAGCATCATATAGTGAATCAGATGCTAATAATAGATTATATTCAATATCTTTCTCTTCATCAAATGAAATAACAAGTAAAGAAAAAATTAAAGATATCTTATCTGTAGTTGGAGAGGAAGAGTATGAATTAAATACTAAAGTATTAAAAGCCAAAGAGACTCTTAAAGATGTACCTGATTATAATAATAGTAATTATATAATAGTATCATATAACCAATTAGTTAATATATTAAATACTAATAGAAATAAAGATACCTTAAATAAAATAAATGAAGAGATGGTTAAAGGCGATCAAGTAATTTTAATTGAGAAGCCAGGAACCATAGCTAGTCTTTATAGCTATGATAATATAACTGTAAATGATATTAAATTTAAGGTGAGTGAAAGTAAGTTTAGGTTACGTACTTTTGGTCCAGAATTAAATTTTAGAACTATTGTTGTAAATGATGAAAATTATGAGAGAATAAAATCTAATAGTAAATTAGTTAATTTCTATGGAATTAAGGTAAATAATGAAGAAGAGTTTCTTAATATGAAAAAATTAGAACCTATGCTGGATGAGCTGAGTAAACATATTGATATAGAAACAACTCATGCTACCTTGGGTATATATGAAAGTAAAAGAATTGAGTGGATGAAAGGTATTTATGCAATAGGAGCATTTTTATTTTTAGTATTTATTTTAGCAGAAGCTAGTATAATCTATATTAGGATATACAGTGATGCCAATGAAGATAAAAGTAAATATAAAATATTATTGAATATTGGAGCATCTAATAAAGAATTAAGAAAATCTATAAATAAAGAGATTTTATTATTTTATGTAATACCAGTATTAGTAGGTCTAGTTCATAGCTACTTTGCTATTAGAACACTGGGAGACTTTATGTCCATAGATTTAAAGAGTACTTATATTATAAGTGTATTAGTAAGTATGCTTATATTTGGAGTTAGTGCAATTATTTCAATGAAGACATTTAAAAATATAGTAAAGGTATAAAATATTACATTTATAACTTTCAGTTCATTCATAAATAGGGAATATTAGATTTAAAGTTTTGAATAAGATAAAAAGATATTTAAAGTGAATTACTTTAAATATCTTTTTTATTGAACTTATTTTAACCACCAAGGGTAACATCTTGTTCATTGTACCAATCTAAAGCATTGTAGAAGTCTATAGAAGTAAAATTCGGCCAATAGGTGTCTATTACGTAAAAATCAGAATAAACAGACTGAATTGGTAAGAAACCACTGAGTCTTCTTCTACCTCCCCATCTTATTATTAGATCAATTCTAGAAATATCCTCTGAATGTATATAGGGTAGAATATGTTTATTAGAGGACTTGGATTCTTTTAATAGATTTAAGTCCCACTCCCATCCATAATGGATTAGAAAGTTTACTTTAATACCGCCATTACCAAATTTTTTTCTAGTTGTAAAGGGAATTAAAGCCGTAGGAAAAGTACTTGATTCAGTATTTCCAATAACTAAAATTTCACAATCCTCCTTTGTTAAAAGCATGACAGAATCAATGCAAGCTTGTATAAAAGCAAGCTTTTGCTCAGAGGGACGTTTGGTATTGTCTATAGTAAAACCGTAAAATGTCAACTCTTTTATATTTTCTTTTTGGCAAAGTTTAAATACTTCAAGACCAGGATTTATGCCATGTTCATATCCTTTATCTTTGGTCAGATTATTAAGTAAAGCCCAGCGTCTGTTGCCATCAGGAATTATTCCAATATGATTTGGTATTCTCATATGATCTCAATTAACCTCCGTAAAAATTAAAATTATAATACTATGTTTTCCTTAAAAATATAAAATAAACATAGATAAAAAATACTATTTTGTAAGAAGGTTGTAAGAAGTTAATGATAATATACAATATATAGGAAATAATTATTATGGAGTGATTAAAGATGATTATGTTAAGAGCAGATAAGCTAATCAAAATTTATGGAGAGGAACCCAATATAGTTAAAGCACTAGATGATGTAAGTATAGATATAAATGAAGGGGAATTTATAGCAATAATAGGTACATCAGGTAGTGGTAAGTCTACTTTGCTTAATATGTTAGGGGGCTTAGATAGACCGACTAGTGGTGATGTTCATATACTAGAAAAGAAATTAAGTGCTATGAAGGATGAAGAACTTACAATTTTCAGAAGAAGAAATATAGGATTTATATTTCAAAATTATAATCTAGTGCCAATATTAAATGTTTATGAAAACATAGTACTTCCTATAGAGTTAGATGGAGTAAAGATTGATAAGGAATATGTAGATTCAATTATTGATACTTTAGGATTAAAAGAAAAACTCACTAATATGCCTAACAACTTATCAGGGGGACAGCAGCAGAGAGTTGCAATTGCAAGAGCACTAGCGACAAAACCTGCAATAATATTAGCAGATGAACCAACGGGAAACCTAGACAGTAAAACAAGTATGGATGTTATTGGACTTTTAAAGATGACTAGCAGTAAATTTAATCAAACTATGGTCATGATTACTCATAATGAAGAAATTGCACAGCTTGCTGACAAAGTTATTAGAATAGAAGATGGTAAGGTAGTAGTAAGAGGTGATAGGTAATGATATTTGAAAATAATAACAAGGAAGTAGTTAAGAGAATAACTAAGAGATCTCTTAAAACTAATAAAACAAGAAATATATTTGCTATTGTGGCTATAATTTTAACAACTTTTATGATTTCCACAGTTTTTAGTATAGGCATTAGTTTCGCTAAAAACTATAGGGTACTAAATTTACGTATGCAAGGTACAACGGCTACTACAACTTTAAAAGGAGCAACCAATGACCAATATGAAAAATTAAAGAAACTAGATATATTTAAAAGTTTAGGATATGAAATTAATGTAGGTAGGGTTAAGGCAGATTCTTTAGAGAAGAATAAAACAAAAATAAATATGGAATATCATGATAAAGTAGATTGGGAAAACCAAATAACTCCTTGTATAAGCGATATTGAAGGAGAATATCCTAATGAAGAAAATCAGATTATGGCATCTACAAAAGCATTAGAATTTTTGAATTTAAAAGATGTTAAAATAGGGGACAAAATAAAAGTTTCCTATGAAACAAAGAGTGGGTCAAAAGAGTCGGAATTTTTGTTAAGCGGGTATTATACTAACTATGATATTGTTCAAGATACAGGATATTTAATGGTTTCAGAAGAATTTATAAACAAAAACAATCTATCCTTGGAGAATGATGGAATTGCTCTTATGACTTTAAAGAGTAGTGAAAAGGATAGTGCACCCGATATTTTAGGTTCGAAAATTCAGTGTAAACAAGGACAAGAGTTCCAATATAGCTATGATATAAGTGAAGAGTCATCAAGTGCTGCAATTGCAACTGTAATTACAATAATAATAATAGCATTATTTATAGTGCTAAGTGGATACTTACTTATTTACAATGTTATGTATATATCCGTAATCAAGGATATTAATTTTTATGGTCTTATGAAAACTATAGGAACATCACCACGACAAATAAAAAAAATCGTTAAGGGGCAAATTTTAAGATTATCTAGAATGGGTATTCCTGTAGGCTTAATACTAGGAGCTATATTTTCTTTTTTTATTGTACCAATAGTTATGGGTGCTCTTAAGAATGGAAGATACAATGAAAGCGCAATGCCAGCTAATGTATCCTTTAATCCTCTAATTTTTGTTGGAGCGGCACTATTTGCACTATTAACAGTAATACTAAGTTGTAATAAGCCAGCTAAAGTTGCTAGTAGTATTTCACCAACGGAAGCTTTAAGATATTCTGGAACAAAGGTAAAGAAACAAAAGAAAAGTAGAAAATCAACTAATGGAGGAAAGCTTTATAAAATGGCTTGGTATAACGTTTTCCGTGATAAAAAACGTGCGATAGTTGTATTTCTTTCATTATTCATGGGTATTATAACTTTTCTCAGTATCAATACATTTCTAGATAGCCTTGGGGTAGATAATTTTATAAATAGGTATAATAAAAATGATTTTGAAATTCAAAATATTAATACTGATAAGGAGAAGTTAGATGAAAATTTAGTAGATAATATTAAAAGTTTGCAAGGAATTAAAAATGTAGCTATAACAAAAGTAAGTATGGGTGAGTTAGACATGACTAATAACTTCTTTTTACCTTTAATTGAAGAAGAACATATAAAAAGAGGAATATCTCAAGAAGAATTAAACGCATTTTTAAATAAAATTAAAGAAGAACCTAATATATATTCTAGTTGGATTCTTGGAATAGATGATGAAATTATAGAGAGATACAATGAATATGCTGATTATAAAATAGATATAGAAGAATTTAAAAAAGGGAGCTTAGCTTTAATTCAGCCAAGATTTTATGACGGAAAGGATAAGTCACCTTATACTGAATTGAAAGGTAAAAATTTCAATATGAAAGATAAAGGGGTTACTGCTAGATATAAAGCACAAATTATTAGTGATGCTAATGGAGACCTACCTTATGGCTTAGGTGGAGTAGTGGGTGCACCAACAATTTATATTAGTAATTCAGCTATGGAGAAATTAGATAAAGATGCAGTATATTACTTATTACAAATAAATGTTGAGGATGCATATGAATCTGAAATTAAACAAGAATTAAAGACATTAACTAATAATCGTGGTTTATGGTTAGAATCCAAAAGTGATATTAGAGAAGAATTTAGTAGTACATCAATGGTAATGAAAATATTTGGGGGAGGAATTTCTGGCATTCTTATATTAATTGGAATTTTAAACTTTATAAATGTAATGATTACAGGAGTTAATGTTAGACTAAAGGAATTTGCGGTGATGGAAAGCGTGGGTATGACTAAGAAACAAATTAAAAAGATGCTTACTGTTGAAGGAGCATATTATGCAAGTATAACTACTTTATTTATTTTAACTTTGGGAATGGGAATTATATACGGAATAGCAGAGTTAACAAAGAAAATGGCAGATTATGCAGAGTTTGTATTTCCTACAGTGCCACTATTAACTTTAGTAGTATTTATATTTTTAGTATGCTTAATTACACCTTGCGTTGTATTTGAAACATCTTCAAAGAAAAGTGTAATAGAACGTATAAGAGAAACAGAAAATTAATTTAAGTGGCAGATTTATACAATCTGCCACTTTTGTTATAATGGAAAAAGAGGTGGTATGATGAGGACAATTCTAATAATTGAAGATGATAAAATTCTTAATAGGGGTGTTACCTTTGCATTAAGAAAAGAGGGATATAATATACTCTCGGCTTATACAAAAGAGGATGGAAAGAATTTAATTTTAAGTAATGAAATTGACTTTTTGTTACTTGATGTAAATTTACCTGATGGAAGTGGACTGAAGTTATGTGATGACATTAGGAAAACAGTTAATTTCCCCATTGTACTTTTTACTGCTAACGATACAGAAGAGGATATGGTGAAGGGATTTGAAAGTGGTTGCGACGATTATTTAGCAAAGCCATTCTCCTTAGAAGTATTAAAGCATAAAGTTAATGCTATATTAAGAAGGCAGTCAGTTGATACTAAAGATATTTTTCAATATAAGGATTTAAAAGTAGATTTTTATAGAAAATCTGTTTTTGAAAGAATGAATGAAATTAATTTAACTAGAACTGAATATAAGCTTTTAGAACTACTTGTTAGAAATAAAGGAAAGGTGATGACTAAGGGAATGCTTCTAGAAAAGCTTTGGGATGTTAAGGGTAATTTTGTAGATGAAAATACTTTGAGTGTAAACATAAGACGTATTCGCAAGAAAATAGAATCAGATTCTAAAAATCCTAAGTATATTATTACGGTTTTTGGTATTGGATATGTGTTTGGAGAATAGTATATGAGAAGTAATTTTTATAATATAAAAAAGATGTTTCAAATAGCAATTATATTAATTTGTTTAGTATTCACTACCTTTATAGCTATTGAAATGAAGAATACTAAGGTTATTATTGCTTCCATTCTTTTTTCAATAATAATTATTTTAGTATTTTATATATATGAAAGACTATTTGAAAGTTATATGAAAGATATACTTGTAAAGCTTTCTGATATGTTAGCAACAATGGCTGATATGAAGGAGAAAGAGGTATTTTCTATAGTTGAAGATTCGATTTTTTCGAAACTTCAATCACAAACTATTAGGTTAACTCGAATTTTGAAGGCTCAAAACAAACAAATAGAAGATGATAAGAATGAAATAAAAGCGTTGATTTCTGATATATCTCATCAGTTAAAAACACCACTGACAAATGTAAAAATGTATGGAGAGTTACTTCAGGGCAATAATTTGACAGAAGACGAGGAAATAGAGTTTCATGAAATAATGATGAATTCTTTAAATAAGCTTAGTTTTTTAGTGGAAAGTATGATTAAAATGTCTAGGCTAGAGAGTGGAGTGATTCAGCTAAAACCATCATATGAAAGCTTAAATGAAACTATATTATTAGCAATAGGCCAAATTCGTAAAAAGGCAGAAAATAAAAATATAACTCTAGAACTAAATGAAAAAGATAAAGTTATAATTTTGCACGATAGAAACTGGACAACAGAGGGTGTATTTGATATTCTGGAAAATGCAGTAAAGTATACAAGAGAAAATGGAACAATTAATATTACCATACAAAGTTATGAAATGTTTGTAAGAATAGATATACAAGACAATGGTATAGGGATTAGCGAAGAGGAACTACCTAAAATATTTAGTAGATTTTATAGAGGAAAGAATGTTGGAGATTCTGAAGGGATTGGTATAGGACTGTATTTAACAAGGGAAATTATTTCAAAGCAGGGTGGGTATATTAAAGTAAAATCAGATGATGAATGTACTGTGTTTTCAGTATTTTTACCTGTTAAGTAAATTATTATCTAATAAGATAAATTAACATTTTTAATGATTCAACAAAAAATAGTTTGCAGAGGAAATGGAGTGTTCTAATGAGAATTATTTTTTTAATTATTTTATAGGAGATTAATTATTAAATATTTTTACAAATGATAAAGGTGATTCAATGGACATATTAAATAGCAGTATAGGTATTATATTTATTTCATCTTTAGCTTCTGTATTATACTACTTTGAGATAATGCAATTTGTGTAAATATAATAGGTGACCTTTAACAAAAAACTGCAGCTACAATGACTTTTTCACTATGTGGTTTTGCAAACATATCTTAATAACTTCATAATAAAAATATCATTATAATAAATAAAACCTATTTAAGTATGAAATAATATAATTAAAGGGTTTACTATTATTAAATTTTAAAACATAAGATTTCATTATGTAATTATATAAAAATATTTTTAAAATGACTTGACATTTAATATATAAACATGTAAATTAGTATTAATAAATTAAATTGAACAAAATTTAATTTATATAAATAATATTTTAGTAAATTGATTTTAGGAGGAATAAAAGATGGCAAAGATAGTTAATTCGGCTGAATTTAATAATGAAATAAAAGATGGTGTAGTAGTAGTAGACTTTTTCGCAACTTGGTGTGGACCTTGTAAAATGTTGGCTCCAATATTTGAAGAATTATCAACTGAAATGGAAGGCAAAGTTAAATTTATAAAAGTTGATGTGGATCAATGCCCAGACATATCAATGCAATATAGTGTAGCATCCATTCCTACAATAATAGTATTTAAAGATGGAAAAAATGTAAATACTACAGTAGGTTTTGTACCAAAAGAAAGAATAAAAGAAATTGTAGAAGCTTATATATAATAAAAATATAGGAGATTACTCCTATATTTTTAATCTGTAAATTTGGAGGATAAAGCTATGAGTGAAAGATATGATATTGCAATAGTTGGTAGTGGACCAGCAGGAATATCAGCAGCTTTAAATGCAAAAATAAGAAATAAAAGTTTTGTCATATTTGGTAATGATGAACTTTCAAATAAATTAGTAAAAGCTAATGAAATTAATAATTATCTAGGTTTCCATGGTAAAAGTGGTAAAGAGATACAACAAGAATTTATCAATCACTTAAGAGCTATGGATATAAAAATAACAGAAGAAAAAATAAATAATATATATGCTATGGGAGATTACTTTGCTTTAATGGTAAATAATAAAACCTATGAAGCAACTTCAGTAATATTAGCTACAGGAATTCAATATGGTAAGCTATTCCCTGGTGAAGAAAAACTTCTAGGTAAGGGTGTTGGATATTGTGCTACCTGTGATGCACCACTTTATAGAAATAAAGTAGTTACAATAATAGCCTATAGTAAAAAAGAAGAGGAAGAGGCAAACTTTATTACTACTTTAGCATCAAAGGTATATTATATTCCTATGTATAAAGAGTTTGTAAATGTTCATTCATCTATAGAAGTAGTAAATGATACACCAGTAGAAATAATTGGTGAAGATAAAGTGGAAAAGCTAGTTTTAAAGAATAAAGAAATTACTACTGATGGTTTATTTATACTAAGAGATAGCATATCACCAGGTCAATTAGTTCCGGGATTAAAAATCGTAGATAATCATGTAGAGGTTGATAGGCTAATGCAAACGAACTTAAAAGGTTGTTTCGCAGCAGGAGATATAGTAGGAAGACCTTATCAATATATAAAGTCTGCAGGAGAAGGAAATGTGGCTGCATTATCAGCGGTTTCCTATGTAGATTCAAAGGAAAAGTAAAATAAGAGATATTTGTATGAATTATTTATAATGTTATTCAAATTATTTGTTGTATTGACATATAAATTTTAAAATTGTAAAATAATCTCAAACAATATGGTTTATTAAGAATTAATTTTAATAAGTCATTCTGTGAAATGGAGAATTTATATGAAGAATTGTGAATGTATTAAACTAGAAAATCAAATATGTTTTTCTCTATATGCAGCATCAAGAGAGGTAATAAAGTTGTATAAATCCATTCTTGATAAGCATAATCTTACTTATACACAATACTTAGCTATGTTAGTGTTATGGGAAGAAGAAAAAATGACAGTTAAGGACATTGGTAAAAGACTACACTTAGACTCAGGTACTTTAACTCCATTATTAAAAAAGATAGAATCTATGGGGCTAATTACAAGACATAGAGACGTAAATGATGATAGAGTAGTCATAATAGAATTAACAGAAGCTGGCTTAAAGCTAAAAAGTGAGATTTTAGATGTGCCAGGAGAAGTATTTTGCAAATTGAATATATCTAATGATGAAGCAAAGGAGCTTAAACGCAATTTAGATAATTTATTACAAAGTTTAGAATAGTGTAGCAAAAGCTTAATAACTATAGTAAATATTCATACAAAGTTAGTTATAGAAAAAACTATGGATAAAAACCTCTTTAGATTTAACTAAAGAGGTTTTTTCATGGGTTAAGCTTGAACTTTAATAGAGTTTAGTGAATACATAAAAACTGAACCTATTCCTACTACTATTGCTACTATTATCCAAGCTTTATTCATTCCTATAGAGTCTATCATAGAACCCATTATGCTTGGTCCTATGGCGTTACCTGTACCATAAATAAGTGGTAAGAATGCATTTACTCTACCCCTATGAGAAGCAGGAGTTAAATTAGCTATAAAGGTTCCAGAATTTGTAGAGATTGCAATTTCCCCAATGGTTATTATTAATATTACAATGAAGAATAATGACAGTTGGGATATAAAACTGCAGGAACCAAAGGCAATGGCATATAGTATTCCTCCACTAGCAATTATACTAAGGGTTTTATATTTCTTTGTTAGAGAGGTAATTATAGGAGTTAATAGAATTACTATAAGACCATTGCAACTAGCTAATATTCCAAAATACCTAGCTCCATTACCAGAACCAAAGATTTGTCCTAATTGAAGTGGAATTGCAAAACCCCATTGAGCATAGGCGAACTGAAAGGTAAGCATAAGTAAAGCATAATATATTAGAATAGGCCTCTTTAAAAACACCCTAAATACAGAACCAGTTTCTTCTTTTTCAAGACTGGATACTTGATTTTCATAATCCGATTCAGAACTATTAGAATTTATTAATTTAGGATGAGTTTCTTTAATAAATAAGGAAATTAATCCAATAGAAATTAATGTAGTTATTGCATCACCAATAAATACTAAAGGAAGATAGCTTTCAAAAAGAAGTCCACCTATAAAGGGGCCAATGGCAAATCCTAGATTAAGTCCCATATAGATTAAAGAAAAAGATGCTTTCCGATTCTCACTTGTAGTAATATCTCCAACCATTGAATCGTAAGCTGGTTGTGCTAATGAAGAGAAGCAAGAAGCTAAAATTATGAAAAAGATTAGGGTAGTAGAGGGTTTTATAAAGCCACAAACTATAAAAAATACAGCAGCAAAACTTTGAAAAAATATAATAACTTTTTTTCTACCAATTGAATCTACTAGTTTACCACCTAATATTATGCAAAGACCTTGAGGAATTGCTGTAAGCGTTAGAATTAAGCCAGCATCCTTTATGGACATTCCAACCTTTTGGGTGATAATTAGGGATAATAAAGGATAAACAAATGCACCTATACAGTTGATCATTTTACCTAAAAAAAGTATGTACACTTCTTTTGGTAAGCCTGTATAGGTACTAAAAATATCATTAAATTTATTTTTATTAATATGCATAAAATCTCCTTTTATATAACATATAAATTAAGTTTATAGTAGTTCTAACTCTACTACTGTATCTTTTTCATCAGGAAGAATTGCACTAGGTAAGTTTATAAAGGCATCAGCTTCAAATTCTTCTGCCATCCATGGAAACTCTACTTTAATTTCAGAACAGTCTTTAAGCAATCTAGCTTTTTTAATTTTGCCCCTTAGATTGTTTAGATTAGTGTGACCGATTCCTCTATCATAAATATGAGCATAAAGTAGCTTTCCACTTTTCACCGATAATATTATCATATAAAAAGTCAAACCACATTATATCAATTTTACCGTAGCCAGTAACTAATTCCTTAACTTGATTATGAAAATACTTAACATAATTATCATTCCAAATCTAGCTTCTTGGAACCATTTAGTTCTTTCTTCACTTTGAAGATAAATTTTGCTTTCATTTTCAATATTTATCATGATTTTATCAATCCTTTCTATTTAAATTATACATTAATATTTTTAAAATTTGTAAAAGCTTCACTTTTATTTTTAAGAAAATTCATTGAATAAAAGTTTATATAAACTTACAATAGAGATAGTAGTTTATTTATTGAATTGAATAGATAAGATTATATTCAAACTGTGAAATATCCAGTAAGAAAATACATTTTATAAGGAGGATAGCAATGAAAAATAATTTAAAGAAACTAAGCTTAATTATTGGAACTATAATTATAGGTATAGCTTTATTTACAGGTTGCTCTAGGAAAGATGAAATAAAAGATGCCTTTAATATTTATAAAAATGCTTGGATTAAGCAAGATTTTAAAAGTATGTATAATATGCTTTCAGTGGAATCAAAAGCATATATAAACGAGGAAGAATTTTTAGAAAGATACACTAATATATATAACGCTATTGTAGCTAGTAATATGGATATTCAAATAGTAGGAGAAAAGGAAAGAGATAAAAAGTCATTAGAAATACCATTTACTATGACCATGGATACAGTAGCAGGAAAGGTAGATATCAAAGATTATAAAGCAACTTTAGTTAAAGAAGAGAATGGATATAAAATAAAGTGGAATGAGAGTTTAATATTCCCTGAAATGGAAAAATCAGATGACAAAGTGAGAGTAGAAGATTATTACTCTAAACGTGGAAGTATATTAGATAGAAATGGAAACTTTTTAGCACAAGATGATATAGTAAAGTCTGTAGGAATTCATCCAAGTAAATTTGAAAATAAAAAGTCAGAAAAAATAACAGCTATGGCAACTATATTAGACATAAGTGAGTCATATATAGAAGAACAGCTAGCAGCTAATACTAATCCAGATTATTTTGTACCAATAGTATCTGTACTTCAATCTGATTCTGAAAAGTTAAATAAGCTTTCCACTATTGAAGGTGTTCAAATAAACAATAAAAACTCTAGAGTTTACACTGGCGGAGAAGCTTTTGGAAATCTAGTAGGATATGTGGGAGCCATTACAGCAGAAGAACTAGAAAATAATAAAGATAAGGGCTATTCACAAACAAGTCTCCTTGGAAAAGCTGGTCTTGAGAAGGTTTATGAAGATATATTAAGGGGTCAAGATGGTGGAGAAATATACATTGAAAAGGGAGAAGAAAAAATAACTTTAGCTAAAACAGAAGCAAAGAATGGTCAGGATATAAAACTATCAATAGACCCAGAGCTTCAAAGTAAGGTATATAGTGAAATGAAAGGTGAGAAGGGAGCATCTACTGCAGTAGACCCTAAAACTGGAGAAGTTTTAGCTATGGTAAGTTCACCTTCCTATGATCCAAATATATTTGTAACATATAAAACAAAATCCTTAAGTGATCAGTGGAAAAAGCTTAATGGTCAGCAGTTTGACAATAGGTTTAATAATGTATACGCACCAGGCTCTACAATGAAGCTAGTTACAGCTGCTATAGGATTGGATGTAGGCGCACTTAATCCAGGAGAAACTATGGATATTAAGGGATTAGATTGGCAAAATAATTCATCATGGGGTGGATATAAGGTTACGAGAGTAAAAGATCCTGGTAAGGCTATAAACTTAAAAGAGGCTACAAAATACTCAGATAATATTTATTTTGCAAGAGTAGCATTGAATATAGGAGCAGATGCCTTCATAAATGGAGCTAAAAACTTTGGGATTGGAGAAGAGATAACTTTTGATTTCCCAATGGAAACTTCTCAAATTAGTAATGATAATACTTTAAGTAAAGAAATACTTCTTGCTGACACAGGATATGGTCAAGGTGAGGTGCTTATGTCACCATTAGATATTGCATTATCATATAGCGCATTAGGAAACAATGGAGATATAATGCAGCCAAGACTTAACATTGGAAAAAATCCGGAAGCAAAAGTTTGGAAAAATGCTATAAAGGCAGAAAAAGTACCAGCTTTAGTAGATGCTTTCTCAGCTGTAATAAATGATGCAGATGGAACAGCTACCACTGCAAAAGTAAATGGATTTAATATAGCTGGTAAAACTGGAACTTCAGAGATAAAGAAAGACCAAAAAGATGAATCGGGTAAAGAAAATGGATGGTTTGTAGCTGTAAACACAGATGATTCTAAAATTGCCATATCTATGATAATAGAAGATGTAAAGGGTAGAGGCGGTAGTGGAATACCAACAGCTATGGTTAAAAATGTTATGGAATACTATTTAAAGAAATAATTATTCTTTATGGTGAAAAGTTATGCGTAAGATTTTTATTACTGAAATCATTTCAGTGTGTAAGGAACTTTTATTTTACAGTAGTGTAAAAACAGGAGACATAATGTGTCTCCTGTTTTATTATAATATTAGACTTAATTTTATTTAATATATGAGGTGAAAATGAAGTGAAATTTAGTATAGGTGAAATGGCTAAACTACATAATATAAACATACAAACTTTAAGATACTACCATAATATTGGATTATTAGTTCCTGTAGAAGTAGATTCTAAGTCAGGTTATCGATATTATGATAGTACATCTAGTCAGAGGTTGTGGAAAATAAAAGCATTACAGTCTACAGGATTATCTCTTAGTGAAATTATGAAGATTTTAAGTGGGGATATATGTGAAACAGAAAATTTGTTTAACAATTTGAAAAATGTAATTGATGAAAACATAGAGAACTTAAAAAAAGTTTCTTATTATGTAGAAGAACAATTAAAAAATATAAATGATTTAAGGGAAGGAAATTATTCTACAGAGCCGAGAATTATGGTATTAGAAAGAAGAGAAGGATATTTAATAGACGTAAATGAGAATAGTACTATAGATAATGTAATAAGGTCTTTAGTAAGTTTTGATAGAAATTTTAGTATTAGTGTAGAAGTTATGTTTAAGCCGTCAAGGTTAATAAATATTAATGATAAAGGAGAAACTCATCTTAAAAGTTATCTGGCTCTTAGCAAAGAAGAAAATCTAAATGATTCTAAGAATAAATACACATTAAAAGAAGGGGTCTATGGAGTCATTGACCATATAGGTAGTCGGGACAGTTTAAAAGAAAGTTATGATAGCCTATTAAAATATATAAAATCTTCAAAGATGGAATTACAAGGAATCGGTATAGAAGAGTTGATTATAGGTCCAAACATATCTGATAATAATGAAGAATGGGTGAGACAGATTCAGCTATTATTGAAATAGTAATTATCGTAAAATATTTAAAGGATATAATTGGTACATTATATCCTTTAATTTTAACATCTATTTGTCACCAGTAGGAAAGTCCTCTCCCATAATCCATGTAAATCCATATGCCTTAAGGGCTTCTATAAAATTCTTATTTCCTATACAAGACCAATTTGCTTTATAGTGAAGACCAAAATATCTTTGCGCCATATTAATATAACCTTGCTGTTCTATAGATGTAATAATTTTATTACTGTAATCTTTGCCACCTATATCTAAAGTCACTTCTTTCATTGATTCCATATTAGTTGGACTAAGGGGGAATTTTTTAGAATTGTATTTTTCATTTTGCAGCTTTACTAAAGTATCTATAGTTAAGTCTTTATAGCTTTCCTCATGAACTATGGCTTCTATGCCTAACTTTGGAGCAGGAATTAAAGGTTGATTTGGATATCCAATACTTAAAAGAACTACAGGGAATACGCCTTCTGGAATATTAAATATAGATTTTAATTCCATAAAACAACTTTCTACTGTACCTATATATACAGAACCTAAACCTACAGAATCAGCAGCAGTACAAATATTTTGAGCACATATTATTGTATCTTGAAGAGCAATCCAAAAATGCCTATAACTCTTGGTAGCTACAAAAGGAGCATCAGAGGCTTCACACCAACGTTGAATTCTTCTCCAGTCAATACAGAATAGAAGATTAACAGGTGCATTTTTAACTAGTGATTGCATATCGCATTCATTAACTAAACGTTCCTTAGTCTTATCATCAGTTATCTTTATTATAGAGTAAGGTTGAAGATTTCCTCCAGTAGCAGCATGTAAGCCGCAAGATATAATCTCATTTAGTAGTTCATCAGGAATTTTCTTATCTAGAAAGCTTCGGCAACTTGCACGTTCACATAATAATTTGATAGTATCATTTAAATATTCCTTATTCATAAAATCATCTCCTAAATTTAATATTTTATATTTCAAAGGTTAAACCCTATAGGGGCTATAGAGTCAAGGAAGTTTATACAAATATAAAATAATTTTAATAATTATCTTAAGTTAATATATAAAAATTACCTTTTAGTTATTATAAAAATTACTAAAAGGTTGAAAAGGATATTATTAAAATATTAAACTATAATATCTATTTATATTTTTATCTAACTCATTTATGACAATGAACCTAGATTTTCTTAGGGTTTCTTTTCCTTGAGTAAAAAGTAAAATTGTAGGGGCTATAAAAACTGAAAATTCTGCACACAAGGAAGGAAATTCATCAATACTAATTTTTATAGATTTAACCTTAGGATAATTAGAAAGCAAGTCATCTACTTTACAAAGCAAGTCATCATTTCCTCAAAAACATTTCCCAGTAAAGAAGCATAAAAGTAAATCAGAAGTATCAATTAGTTTTAAAAGATCTTCTTTAGAATTTAAGCTATTCATTTATGAACCTCCTATTAAGTTTATATATTTATATTATCTAATAAGATATAACTTTATTCATTATAAAAGTCAAATCAAAACTTAGATAAATACGTCATTTAAACAGCTTATTAATAAGTAGAAAGACACCAATTCCTAGGCAAAGAAATATAATCATAATAATTATAGGTATGAGTTTAAAAAATTCAAGCATGAGTTTCTCCCCCTTAAAATCCTATATTTATAGTTATACTTATTATATAAAGGTAATAACAACAAATTCCATATAATTGGAATAATTATATATGGAAAATATGCTGAATGTCAATATGAATTATTTATGTAAACTTCAGAATAACTAAAGTTCATTGGATTTTAAAGAATATTTGAATATTTATATGTAAAATTAGAATACGTTTAAATATAAAAAGTTATAAATACTCATGGTATAATGTATTATAAATTATAAGTTAAAGAAGGGGATTTTAATGCCAAGGATAGGAATGAGGATTATAAAATCAGCAGTGGCAGTCTTTATATGCTTTTTAATATATTTAGTAAGAGGCACAGGAATGCCATTCTATTCAGCAATAGCGGCAATTTTATGCATGCAACAAGGTGTGGAGAGTACTAAGCAGGTTGGTTTAAATCGTACCATTGGGACTTTAATTGGAGGTATCTTTGGAGTGATAGTGTTATTATTAGAAAGAAGATTTATACCTGAATATATGCCACAACTAAGATATCTATTAACATCTATAGCTATCATACCTTTAATATATACTACTATATTACTTGAAAGACAAACAGCATCCTATATTAGTTGTGTAGTATTTTTAAGTGTCGCTATAAATCATGGAGATGATGTAGTTCCTTATGCATTTACTATTAATAGAATTATAGACACTTTAATTGGGATTTTTGTAGCTTTAGGGGTTAATGCTATGAGGTTACCTAAGAAGAGGAATACTAAAATTTTGTTTGTAAGCACACTAACGAATACTTTAATGGATTCTAAAAATCAAGTTAGTGCCTATACTAAAGTAAAACTAAAGGAAATGATAGAAGAAGGAGCACTAGTGACATTAGTAACAGATAAAACTCCAGAAACTGTAGCACCTATAGTTAGTAGTATGGATATTAAATTACCAGTAATTACAATGAATGGAGCAGCAATATATGATTTTAATGAGAAAAGCTATGTTTACCATGAAGGAATAAATAATGAAATAGCTGAAAGAATTTTAAATATATGTGATGAGTTATCTATAAACACCTTTACTCATACTATAATTAATGATGTGATGCACATTTATTATGGTAATTTTACCAATGAAGAAGAAAAGAGATTTTATAATTTAGAGAAAGTACTTCCACTAAAAAATTATATATATAGTAAACTACCACAAGAGCTAGATGTAGTTTGCATCATGGTTATTAACAAGATAGATAAAATAGAAATACTACATAATAAGCTTAAAGGATGTAGCGATTATGAAAATATCAAGGTTATCTATGAAAGATATAATGAAGATTACTATATTTTAAAAGTATATAGTGGTAAAACATCTAGAGGAAGCGCTTTGATTAAGTTAAGAGAGATGATTAAAAGTGACAAAGTAGTTGTATTTGCTGGTGTAGAACAGGATAGTTCTATGCTTAAAGTAGCGGATGAAGGATATATAGTAGAAAATGCATCTATTAAAGTTAAAGAAAATAATTCACAAATCATAGGAGATAGTGAAAGTGATTCTGTAGTAAAGACTATTAAAAAAATATTTTATTCAAAAGTAATTAATTATTAAACTAATATATTAAATTTAAAGCTTCATTATTTTTATTTATCAACAAAAATAAAACACAGTAAAGTACTAAAAGATTAGATACTTTACCGTGTTTTACTTTTTATATAGGGGACATTGACTTTACACTCTATAGTCACAATTACAATTAAATTGATTAATTACATATATTAAGTTAAATTATTGAATACAATTTATTATAATAATAATCTAATCATTACTATGAATTTTACGTAAGTTACATATAAGGAGTAGTAATACACAAATACCTAAAAATGTAACAGTAGTAGGGTCAGATGTCTTTATCAATCTAGGCACTGAAAATAAGAAAATCAATATAGCTATAATAGAAGCTATCAAATCTAATTTTAAATCTTTTCTGATAGATTTCATCAGAAGCACCTCACAATAAAAGATTCTAAATATAAATATAAGTTTAGTATAAAGTGAATATAGAGGTGCTTTATGTATATTAATGAAAGGAATTTAAGATTATTATTTCTATTAATATTTTACTGGTGTTGTAATTAAACCACCTCTATATAAGTGTGTTATTCATATATGATTATAGCTTAAAATAATCTTGTAGTGTGGTTTTTGGAACGAAAGGTCAAATATCGAACATGTAAGTTAAGAATTAATGTAAAATAAAGTTTAAGTGTGAAAAATAAGGAATTTTAGGTATGGAATAAGTAATTTCATGAAAATTCAAAATAAATCATATGGAAATGGTGTATAATTTTGTTAAAACTTGAAATTAAGAAGGGATTTTATGATTAGTATTTTAGTAAAAAAAATTGTAAATTTTATTGCCACAGAATCTAATATAGAAGATATATATTATCTTGATAGAATTAGATATGGGGTAGAGATTTTTATAAGTGAAGGGATTAAATTCTTTATAATACTTTTAATATCTATTATACTTAAAAGATTACCTGAATTTTTCATAATTACAGTATTAATTTTAGGTGTTAGAACTAAACTTGGAGGTGGGCATTGTAAAAGCTTTGCAAGATGCTTTATAAAGACTACAGGAATATATTTAAGTATGTATTTTTTATCTTCTATAATAATAATACCAAGATTCATAAGAGTTTTAATATTAGTATCTGTTGTAGCTACAATTTTTACTGCTAAATATAGAACTAAGATTAAAGTAATAGAAGCTCCTAAGGTAATTTTAAAATTAAAATTAAAGACAAGCTTCATATATTTATTTACATATACTTTAGTAAGAGTAATAAATGATTCTGTGTACATAAATCTTGTATTATTATTTGGAACATATATGATTTATGAATATTATATGAATAACAGGGGGAAATCTGTAATGAAAAATTTAATGAAAAAATTCGACTTAAGAAAACTTATGAGTGGTGTATTAACTAGTGCTAGTATAGGAGTAGGAGAAGCAGCTTTGAAATCTCCTTCTATATTCTTTTGGGGAGAAGTAGAATTACCATTAGAATTAAGAGAAAAAATTAAGTAATAATTATCTAAAATGTGCTATAATTGTTAGGGGTGATGAAGATGCAATTATTGTTAATAGAAGATGATATTATTCAAAGTGATAATTTATCTAACCTAATTAAAGAAAGCTATAATAATGTGGAGCTCCTAACGACACATTCATTTAAAGAGTCATTAAAAGTCATTAGTGAAAAAAATGTTGACTTATTCTTTATTGACATCAACTTACCAGATGGATCTGGGATAGATATAGCTAAAAAAATTAGAGCTATGGAAGGTTATGAATTAAAAGGAATAGTATTTATAACAAGTCAAGGCTATCAGATGGTAGATGCATTTAAAAATATACACTGCTATGATTTTTTAATAAAGCCTTATAGTAAAAAAGATATTAAAAGAATCATAGATGTGTTTATGAAAGAAAATGTTAAGAAAAATGACAATCGAAAGTATAGTATGATAACTATAGAAAATAAAATAACCTATAAACTATATCATGATGATATAGTTTTTGCTGAGTATATACCAAGGAAGTGCAAAATTGTAACAGTTAAGAATGGAGTAATTTATGCAAAATTATCTCTAGGGAAGCTTTTAAGTATGATTGAATCAAATAGTATAGTACAATGCCATAAATCATTTATTGTAAACACTAAATATATAAAAAGAATAGACAAGATGTATACTAAATTATGGAAAGTTCATTTTGTTAACATTAGTGATATTATTGATTTATCTATAAGTTACTGTGAAAAAGTGTTTGAAATTTTAGGGTATGAAAATGAGTATAAATAATTTTTTAGAGTTGTTTACATTAGGTATGATTTGCAATATTTTATTTGATAAAATTAATATTAAAAATGTTATAATTTCTATCATATTAGCATATGTTTTTGGTATTGTTATAAAAATACCAGTAGTTACTTTAGGAGCTTTAACTATAATATATGCATTAATAAATAAATTTTTACATAATGACACTTTTTATAAATCTCTAATAAAGATAACTATATCATTATTAGTTTTAATGATAGCAGAAAGTATTGTTGGAATTATAGTAGGTATATTAGATATAAATACAGAAAGTATAAATTTAACCCTAACATTAGTGGGTGTATTTACAATTACCTTAGGTACTATATATTATTTTACTAAATATATTAAGTTGAATATTTCAACTATACCTAAAATAAGTACTAAAATTATCATAACAGGAATAGTGAATTTATTTCTAATATTAACTATATTAATATTTATAAATGATAGTCATTTTATAGGCAGTGGATTAAGAATTGGATTATTTTCAGCATTGTTAGTATTTATTATAATAACTATGATTTTATGTAGAGATATATATAAAATTATGAAGGAGAATGAGATATTAGAAATTCAAAATAAATATAATTTGATTTTAAATGAGTATATTGAGAAGTTAAGGGCAAGTGAACATGAATATAAAAATCATTTAAATGTGATATACTCTACCCTTCAGGTGGGAAATTATAATGAAGTTAATAAAGTCATAAAGAAGTATATAGAAGATATAACTTATAAAGACACTTTAACAAAGCTAATGACTATAGATAATATAATTTTAAGAGCTCTTATTTATAGTAAAATTTGTGAAGCAGAAAAAGCCGGTGTAGATATAAAGTGTAACATTAAAAATAGCTTGAATAATATAAAGATTAGTCAATCAGATATGGTAATTATATTAACTAATTTATTAAATAACGCTATAGAAGCAGCTAAGGAAAGTTCAAATAAATTAGTTGATATATATATAGATGAAGATTATTCAACTAACGGTAGATATGTTATCACCATAAAAAACACTGTAAAAGATATGAATAAAATAAATATATCATCAATGTTTAAAGAAGGATATTCAACGAAGGGTTCTAGTAGAGGTTATGGACTACATAATGTGCAAAAAATAGTGAGTGGTAATAAAGGCAATATTTTAATAGAAACAGATGACGATATGCTTTCTGTTGAAATACATATTTAAAAACTTAAAAAATGGATATCAATAAATTTTGATATCCATTTTTTTCGAAAATAATCATATATAGCTTGAAGAAATTATAATAAAAATATTCAAAAAAGTGCTTTTAAATATACTATAAAATGATATAATTAAATGGATAATTATTATTACTTAATAAAGTTATTGTTTAGTAAAGGGTATGTAGTTATAAGATTTTTTACAAATCTTATATGCGCTATGAACCTAGGAGGAATATGGTTATGGATTATAATAGAGCTATAGAAATGGTAAAGAGGAATCCAATTATTATAAAAACTATAAAGAACCCAACAGAAGAAATGAAGCTTTTGGCTGTAGAGAAGGATGGAATGTCTCTACAGTACATAAAAAATCCAACAGAGGAAATGAATATAAAAGCATTGAGGAGTAATATAAATGCTATTGAATTTATAGATGAGCCTACCTTAGAAATGAAAGAGTATGCAGTAAAAGAAAGCTGGAATACTTTAAAATATATAGATACTCCTAGTGAAGAGCTAGTAAAGCTAGGGATTGAACAAAAGGGATGGGCTATTCAGTATATAAAGAATCCTAGCTGTGATCTTCAGAGATTGGCTATTGAGAAAAACTATGATTCCATTAAGTATATAGAAAATCCTTGTGAAGAGGTGCAGCTAGTAGCTGTAAATATTAGCTATGATGCCCTAAGGTATATTAACAATCCTAGTGAAAAAGCTGAGATATCTGCCATTAGAAATAATGAAGCTGCTATCAAGTTTGTTCATAATCTAAATAAAGAAAAGATGATAAAATTTTTGAAAGAAAATATACTAGTAATTAAATATCTTATAAAAGACATATCTATAGAAGAGCTTGAAGGAGTATTAAAAGAAAGATTATCTAGTGAAGATATAGAAGAGAGCTATATAAGAAATTTTATCAATTGTGAAAGTATAAATAAAAAGTATAATAATATTTCTATGGATAAGATTATATTTATTCATAAGTATGGAAGTAGTAGAGCAAAAAGAGTTGCTATAGATGAAAAGCTAAAGATTATGTAGGAGGATAATACAAATGAACTTTAATGATACATTAAAAAGTGTAGAGCTTGTAATAGAAACTAATGAAGTACCTCTTATTGTAGGAGAGAGTGGAATAGGCAAGACTGCTCTTGCAAAGACTTTGGCGAGACAAAGAGAATGGAGTTTAGTTGTTATAGATGGAAACCTTTTAAAGGAGGGTGAAATAGGTGGACTCCCTACAGTGGAAGAATATACTATTAAAGATGAACATGGAATAGTTGTAAGTAAAAGGGCAACCATTTATGCTATTCATACAAAGCTTAGAGAAATAGATAATCTTATTTTAGATGGTAAAGAGGTACTTTTGTTTATAGATGAAATAAATAGGTGTGATCATAGTGTACAACAAGAGCTTATGAATTTGATATTAAATAGAGAGATAAATGGATATAAGCTTCATGATAAAGTAAAGATATTAGCTGCAATGAATCCATCCAGTAAATACGGTTCAGACTTTGATTATCAAGTAGTAGATATGGATGCGGCCCAAGAAAATCGCTTTGTTTGGCTTAACATGGAAAGTGATGCAAAGGGTTGGATTAAATGGGCTTCAGAAAATAAAATTGATAGAAAAGTAATAGAATTCATATCTACTTTTCCAGAGCATCTACACAATATTAATGAAGAAGATATAAGGGCTACACCGCGAAGCTTTGAAAGAGTGTCTAAAAGTTATAAGTTATATAAAGAAAATAAAGACAGTATACCAAGAAGAGTATTTTTAAATGTTTTAAGAGGTAATCTTGGAAGGGTTATCGCAGAGCAGCTTATGGATTTTATAGAATCGGATAATACTGCTTTAATTTCTCCAGAAGAAATATTTGAAGAAGACGTTTTATCAGAGCAGGTTAAAATTAGAATATCCAATGAGAGCCACACTAGATTATATTTAACAGGTAGTAATATGATAAATTATATTAGCAACAAAGTTGAAGAGCTAGAAGGAGCAGGTATAAATAAAGTTATAGATAGATTTGTAGAGTTCCTTAGCTTTTATCCAGTAGATTTAATGATTGGAATTATGCAGGATATGCGAGAAAGACAAAAGAAAATATATGATTTCATATTAGAAAATGAAGACTTTGTAGAGAATTACTTTGCCGCTTATACTGAAATAAAAGGGTAGATAGCCATGAGTAAGAATTTTGAAGAATTAAGGGTTAAGCTTTACAATAGGATAGCTAATATAGTTAATAGTGGAGAGATGTTTAAAGCTAGAAGAGATGGCGAAAAATTTATAGTAGATATGCCAGAAGAGTTAGAGGTAGAGTTTTATAGACTAATAGATAGAGTAAATCTAGCCATTATGGAGGATAAGGAAAATTTCTATGGATACTTTTTATTTCAGGTAAAAAGAGAAATAAGATATGATATAGCTACACCTACAGCTATAAGTTTTAAGAGAGCTAAATATATAATTTATTTTAATCCTCTTATGTTTTTACAACTTAATTTGAGTCAGATGCAAGGGACTATAAAACATGAAATACATCATATTTTAGCATTGCATCTAGTAAGAGCAAAGGAATTAAGAAAAAAATACAGTACCTTAGCTGTTAATATGGCTATGGACATAGTTTCAAATCAATATATTGATTTCTTACCTGCCTATGCAACTACCTTAGAGTGGGTAAATACAAAATATAATTTGAAGTTAGAACCATATAATTCTATGGAGTACTATGTGAGAGAAATACAAGGAGAATTAGATTTGTTAGAAGAGGACGAAGAAGGAGAAGAGGATGATTCTAAAGGCGATACTAAGGATGAATATGATCCTAAAAAGACTCATGATACCTGGAATGAATCTGATGATATAGATGATAAAACTCTGAAATCCTTTACGGAGAAATTTGCAGAGCTTTCTAGTAAAGGAAAGCTTCCAATAGAGATAGAAGCTATGCTAAAAACTTTAAAGGGAAGTGAAAATGAAATCCCATGGAATATTTATTTGAAAAAAATAATGGGAAGCTTAGAGAGTAGTAAGAAGAAAACTATAACAAGAAGAAGTCGAAGACAACCAAATAGATTAGATTTAAAAGGGGAGTTAAGAGGTCATAGGGCTAAAGTTGCTGTAGCCATTGATATAAGTGGAAGTATAAGTGATGCTGAGTTTATGCAAGCTATGAAAGAAGTACTTTCAATAGTAAAAAATTATAATAGTGAAGTAACTATAATAGAGTGTGATAGCAATATTAGAAGAGCATATAGGGTTAAGTCTGTAAAGGATATAAGAGAAAGGGTTACTAAAGGGGGAGGAACACAGTTTACTCCTGTATTTGAATATATAAATAACACTGATACTAACTTACTTATATATTTTACCGATGGTAAAGGTGAAGATAAATTAAAGGTTACTCCAAAAGGTTATAGAACTTTATGGATAATATCAGGCAGAGGATATAAATTATCTTTAAATGAGCCTTATGGAGTAGTAAAGAGGCTCAAGGCTATAGAAGATAAGGATGAGTTTATAGATATACATGACGTAAGAAATGATGGTTGGTCCATGAATAGTGTTGAACCTACAATATAAAGTATTAAAAATTATATAGTTTTACCAATGAGGCTTTTACAAAATGGATAATTCTATTTTTCAAAGCCTCATTTTCTTATAGTTAGGTAATAAGTCTTTAATAAATTCTAACGCTATACATAATATCCACCTATTTAGCTCAACATATAAATGGTATAAGAGTAAAATTAAAGATTTATAACTTAGAGAAAAGTAACAAAAGGATATTGAGGCATTAGATATATGTCTAAATACCTTCATACCAATATATTTAAACTGTAAGAAAAGAGGTAATAACATGAGAAAAATGAAGACTATGGATGGTAATACAGCAGCAGCACATATATCATATGCATTTACAGAAGTAGCTGCTATATTTCCAATTACACCATCTACACCTATGGCTGAGCTAGTAGATGAATGGGCCGCTAAGGAAAGAAAAAATATATTTGGTCATCCTGTTAAAGTAGTAGAGATGCAATCTGAGGCAGGGGCAGCTGGAGCATTGCATGGTTCCTTACAAGCAGGAGCTCTATCATCTACATATACAGCATCACAAGGCCTATTACTTATGATACCTAACATGTATAGGATGGTAGGAGAAAGATTACCTGGAGTTATACATGTTGCAGCTAGAGCTCTTACTACGTCATCCTTAAGTATATTTGGTGACCATCAAGATGTTATGGCTACAAGACAAACAGGATTTGCAATGCTTGCAGAAGGTTCTGTTCAGGAGGTTATGGATTTAGCAGCAGTAGCACATTTAAGTGCTATAAAGGTTAGAATGCCATTTCTTAGTTTCTTTGATGGCTTTAGAATTTCCCATGAAATACAAAAAGTTGAGGTTATAGAACAGGAAGAACTTGCAAAACTAGTAGACTATAAAGCTATTGATGAGTTCAGAAAAAATGCTTTAAACCCAGATCATCCAGTTACAAGAGGAACTGCTCAAAACCCTGATTTATATTTCCAAATGTGTGAATCACTTAATAGATATTATGAAGATATACCTACTGTAGTAGAAAATTATATGAGTGAAATAACAAAACTAACAGGAAGAGAATATCACTGTTTTGATTACTATGGATCACCGGATGCAGATAGGATAATCATATCAATGGGTTCTGTATCTGAAGTAGTTGAGGAAACCATAGACTATCTGAGTGCTAAGGGAGAAAAGGTGGGTCTTGTAAAAGTAAGACTTTATAGACCTTTCTCTATAGAGAAATTTATAAAAGTTATACCAAGTACAGTTAAGAAGATAGCAGTACTCGATAGAACTAAGGAGCCAGGTTCCATAGGGGAACCTCTTTATCTAGATGTAGTAAGAGCACTATTTGGAAAAGAAAATGTTCCATTAGTAGTAGGCGGAAGATTTGGACTTGGTTCAAAGGATCCAATTCCAGCTCATATAGCTGCCGTATTTGAAAACTTAAAGGAAGATAAACCTAAGGATAGATTTACTATAGGAATAACTGATGATGTTACAAACTCATCTTTATTGCCAAAGGAAGATATAGATGCTACGCCAGAAGGAACAACTTCTTGTAAGTTCTGGGGATTAGGGTCTGACGGTACCGTTGGAGCTAATAAGAGTGCTATAAAGATTATTGGAGATCATACAGATATGTATGCTCAAGGATATTTCTCTTATGATTCTAAGAAATCAGGTGGAATAACTATTTCTCACTTAAGATTCGGTAATAAACCAATTAAATCGCACTATACCATTGATAAAGCGGATTTTATTGCTTGTCATAATCAATCTTATGTCTATAGTTATAACTTATTACAAGGGCTAAAAAAGGGCGGAAAGTTTCTTTTAAATACTCAATGGACAGAAAAGGATTTAGAAGATAGATTACCAGCTGACTTAAAAACATATATATCAGAAAATAATATAGAGTTTTATACCATAAATGCAGTTAAAATAGCCCAAGATATTGGGTTAGGTGGAAGAATAAACATGATAATGCAAGCTGCTTTCTTTAAGATAGCAGATATCATACCTATTGAAGATGCGGTAAAATATTTAAAAGAAGCAGTTATAACTTCCTATGGCAAGAAGGGTGAAAAAGTTATAAATATGAACCATGCTGCCATTGATTCAGGAATAAATTCTATAACTAAGGTAGAAGTTCCAAGTAAATGGAAGGATGTTAAGGATGATAAGTTGGATATAAAGAAGGAATATCCTGCTTTTATTAAGGATATTGTAGTACCAATGAATAGAATGGAAGGAGATAATATTCCAGTTTCTACATTGGTTAGAGAAGGAGTAGATGACGGTACTTTCATGGCAGGTACTACTGCTTTTGAGAAGAGAGGAATAGCAGTAAATGTGCCACAGTGGATTCCAGAGAATTGTATTCAATGTAATCAATGTTCATATGTATGTCCACATGCCACTATTAGAGCCTTCCTGTTAGATGAAAAAGAAAAGGAAAATGCTCCGAAGGATATGAAGTTACTAGAAGCTAAAGCTCTTAAAACTGAACCTGCAATGTTTTTTCATATAGGAGTTACACCTTTAGATTGTACTGGATGTGGAAACTGTGCGGAGGTTTGTCCAGCCAAGGAAAAAGCTTTAGTTATGAAGCCTCAGGATAGTCAACATGATCAAATAGAAGTTTGGAATTATGCTGTAGAAAACATTGCAAACAAGAAGAATCCATTGAATAAAAGTACTGTGAAGGGTAGTCAGTTTGAGCAACCTCTACTTGAATTCTCAGGTGCATGTGCAGGATGTGGAGAAACTCCATATGCTAAACTTGTAACTCAATTATTTGGAGATAGAATGATGATAGCTAACGCTACTGGTTGTTCATCAATTTGGGCAGCTGGAGGACCATCAACAGCCTATAGACCAAATAAAGAAGGCTATGGACCAGCATGGGCTAACTCACTCTTTGAAGATAATGCTGAGTATGGTTTTGGGATGTTCATGGCTGTTAAAACTATAAGAGAAAGAGTTGCACAAAACATAAGAGAAGCTCTTGACAGTAGCATTTCAGAGGCAGCTAAACCAGTGTTACAGGATTGGTTAGATAACATGGATAAGAGTGAAGGTACAAGAGATAGGGCAACTAAGTTAACTCAAGTTCTTCAGAAAGAAAATAGTGAAATAGCTAAGAAGATACTAGAAGATAAAGAATTCTTTGTTAAGAGATCTCAATGGTTATTTGGAGGAGATGGATGGGCTTACGATATAGGATATGGTGGCCTTGACCATGTATTGGCATCAGGAGAAAATGTAAATGTATTAGTCTTTGATACAGAAGTTTATTCTAATACAGGAGGTCAATCATCAAAATCAACTCCAACTGCTGCAGTAGCTAAGTTTGCAGCATCAGGAAAGCGAACTAAGAAGAAGGATTTAGGAATGATGGCTATGAGCTATGGTTATGTATATGTAGCTCAAGTATCCATGGGAGCAGATAAAAATCAAACTGTTAAAGCCATAGCTGAAGCTGAAGCTTATGATGGACCATCATTAATAATAGCCTATTCTACATGTATTAGTCATGGTATTAAAGCTGGAATGTCTTATTCACAAGAAGAACAGAAGAGAGCAGTAGAGTGTGGATATTGGACTTTATATAGATATAATCCAGATTTAAGAGGAACTAAAAATCCATTCTCCTTAGATTCAAAAGCACCAAATGGAAGCTTTAAAGACTACTTATTAGGTGAAGTTAGATATGCATCCTTAGCGAAGGTATTCCCAGAAGTGGCAGAAGAATTATTTGCAAAGACAGAAGCAGATGCCATGGAAAGATATAATACCTATAAGAAGTTATCAGTTCAAGAATAAAAAATTAGAAGGCCATGTCATAGTGATGATATGGTCTTCCATAATTTAAATGCATTATGAATTTTTATTGATATAAATTTTTAATGCTTTAATTACAAGTATAAGTACATAAAGACCTAAACCCCAAAATAATAAAATTATTGGTAAAACAATTAACATAGGAATAAAAGCAAATAAAGTCTCCATAAAAACCCCCCTATAATAAATTAAATTTATTTTTTATATATAATCCCATGAACCCCCATGGTTACAACAGCTAGTAAAATAGGAATATATATAAGTAGTGATATAGTTCCATATATAACTATATCATAATTTTTATATATAATAATTTAAAATGATTCATCAGATGCTTTAGAAACAGAATTTTTAGGGACAAATATCACAAGCAATATAGATACAATTAATACAATTGTACAAGCAAGGCCACCTTCAGCTCCAAAGTTACCACCAGAAAGTAAAGAGTAACTAAAGCTATTAACTTTCAAAATAGAAGGTCCTATGTTCATTCCACTAACAAGAATTCCATATATATTACCTTGAGCAAAGTTCCACATGGTATGAATTGCACATACTCCAATAATATTATCTGTACGATAAGCATAAACGGAAAAGAATATGCCAACTAAAATAATATTAATCATTGGTAGTATAGAAAATCCTGAATTGAAAATATGGAGAAACCCAAATAAACAGGAATTCAAAATAATACCGAGAACAATTCCATTTTTAGCAGCAATAGAAGTTAATAAAAAGCCTCTACATAAAAATTCTTCGCTGGCACCTTGTATCATAAAACCGATAAAGAAAAGAATAATTATAGGAAGAGAAGACAGGGTAACCTTAACAAAGGTTAATTGCCCAGAAATCATTAGAATCAAAACAACAGTACTAAACATAATAAATCCTACTATTAATCCAATTCCATATTCTTTAAATGCACCTTTTTTTATTAATCCCATAGAGCGAAGGTTTCTTTTTTCGCTAAATTTGCAGTATAAAATACAGATGATAATTAAAAATACAGTACCAAATAAATCTATAAGATTTAGAGTTTCATTAGCTATAGTCATAGATAATCCATTGGATTTAATAATGCTTATAATACCTATTATTGACATAGGAATCACAAGTATAAATTGACTTACTAAAATAAGAACTAAGGATATAAGTAAGTTGAGAAACGGATTATGTTTGAGTTTAGCTTTTTTTGCTTCCTCAATCATAATAGAAGGTGTGTTAAAAAATTTCATAAAAATCCCCCAATTAAAATTATAAAGCATATACAATGATGTATATGTAACATTATATTATATTTTACACTATTTATATTAATGTACAATATATATAATATAAAATGAGTAATTTAATACATAAGTTTCTATTAATGATTTCATATGTGAAAATATAATTCATTAATGTATAATAATTAGTAATAAATAACTTATAATAACAGTAAGTAACTATTTAAAATAAAAGGAGAGAACAATAAAGCGGAGGAAGATAATTATGAGAAATTTACAAATAAACCTTCCCAATAATCAATATGAAATTCTTATTAAATCAGGAATTATAAACAGTATAGGTAAAGAGATTTCAAAGATTTATAAAGGAAATAAAATAGCTTTAATTACTGATGAAAATGTAGATGAATTTTATGGAGATATAGTTAAAAAGTCTTTAGAGGATAATAATTTTAAAGTTTTAAAGGTAGTTTTGAAACCTGGTGAAGGTAGTAAATCAATGGAATCTTTAATGAAGCTTTATAATGAACTTTTAGATTTCAAGCTAAATAGAGGAAATTTAGTTATAGCTTTAGGTGGAGGAGTCATTGGAGATTTAGCAGGCTTTTGTGCAGCCACTCTCTTAAGGGGAATTCCTTTTGTTCAAGTTCCAACATCACTACTTGCCCAAATAGATTCATCAATAGGAGGTAAGGTTGCTATAGATTTACCTAGAGGAAAAAACTTAATAGGTAATTTTTATCATCCTAGGGCAGTATATATTGATCCTCAGGTGCTTAAAACCCTAGAGAAGAGATATGTAAATGATGGATTAGGTGAAGCTATAAAATATGGATTAATAAAGGATAAACAGCTCTTTGAAAAGTTTGAAAGTATAGAAAGCTATGAAGTTTTATTTGAATATATAGAAGATATAATATATAAATGCTGTAATATAAAAAAACAAGTAGTAGAGCAGGATGAAAAGGACAAGGGAGAGAGGATGACTTTAAATTTTGGTCATACTATAGGTCATGCTATAGAAAAACTTGAAAATTACAAGG
Organism: Clostridium sp. UBA7503; assembly: GCF_002477055.1. Taxonomy (NCBI): domain Bacteria; kingdom Bacillati; phylum Bacillota; class Clostridia; order Eubacteriales; family Clostridiaceae; genus Clostridium; species Clostridium sp. UBA7503. Next base: position 131,108 of record NZ_DLNT01000021.1, on the reverse strand, counting down.
GCGTTTCTCATGGAGAAGCCGTGGCTATAGGGATGTATTCTATAGCGCTTAGATGTGAGGAGCTAAATATATGTAAGGATGGAGTTGCTAATAGAATAAAAAGATTACTAGATAAATTTAACTTGCCCTATGATTTCCAAGGAAAGACCAGGGAAGATATTATTGATGCTATTTCAGTAGATAAAAAGACAATAGGAAATTTTATAAACCTAATTCTTATTGAAGACATAGGTAAGGTTTTTATTCATAAGGCTAGCCATGAAGAATTAAAAAAGTTTATTTAGGAGGAAAAGCGGTGGATAAAATTATAATAAAACCCAAGGTACTTAAAGGGAATATAGTTGTTCCTCCTTCTAAGAGTTTAGGACATAGAGGGATAATAGCTACTGCGCTAAGCAGAGGAATATCTAGAGTGGATAATATACAACTCTCTAAGGATATTGAAGCTACTATGGAGATAATGAAGGAGTTAGGAGCAGTTGTTAACATTGAAGGTCATAGTTTGCACATTGATGGAAGGAAGATGTTTTCCTATGAAAAGAAACTAGATTTAAGGTGTAAAGAATCTGGCTCCACCCTAAGATTCCTAATTCCACTAGCTTTAACTAAAGAGGGGGACTATATATTTCATGGAGAAGGAAAGCTGATTTCAAGACCACTAGAACCATATTATGAAATCTTCGAAGAAAAGGGTATAAAATACTCAACAGAAGATGGCGGTTTGCCTTTGAAAGTAAGGGGAAAACTTACTAGTGGTACATATAGAGTTAGGGGAGATATAAGCTCACAATTTATAACAGGGCTACTGTTTTCTCTTCCCATTTTAGATGGTAATTCTAAAATTGAGATAACTACAAAACTAGAATCTGAGGGATATATAGATCTTACTTTAGATATTTTAAAGGATTTTGGCATAGAGATAGAAAATAATAATTATAAAGAGTTTAATATTAGAGGAGCTCAAAAATATAATAGTAGAAATTATTATGTAGAGGGAGATTATTCACAGGGAGCCTTCTTTTTAGTAGCAGGAGCATTAGGTTCTTCTATAGTGTGTTCTGGTCTAAATAAGAATTCCCTTCAAGGAGATAAGGTCATATTAGATATTCTAGAAGCTATGGGGTGTAGTATGGAAGAAAGTGAAGAAGGTATAAAAGTAAAACCTTCTAGGACTAAGGGCATAGAGATAGATGCCTCTAATTGTCCAGATTTAGTTCCAGTTCTTACGGCTCTTGCTAGCCTTTCAGAGGGGGAAACTAGAATAGTAAATGCTAAAAGACTTAGAATTAAAGAGTGTGATAGACTACATGCTATAACTAAAGAGTTAAATAAACTAGGAGCAAATATAATAGAGTTAGAAGATTCTTTAATAATATCAGGAGTTAATGAATTAAAGGGTGGAGAAGTTGATTCCCACAATGATCATAGAATAGTAATGGCCTTGGCTATAGCAGCTACAAGAGCTAAAGGTAATGTAATCATAAATAATCCTATGGCCATAGAAAAGTCTTACCCTAATTTCTTTAAGGATTATTTTAAATTAGGGGGTGAATGTGATGAGTTCAATTATAGGGAATAAAATAAAAGTATCAATTTTTGGAGAATCCCATGGTGATGCCATAGGAGTTGTTATAGATGGGTTACCAGCGGGTCATAGGATAAATTTTGACTTTGTTCATGAAGAAATGAGAAGAAGAGCACCAGGTAAAGATTCATTGTCTACTTCTAGAGTAGAAAAGGATATGCCTAAGGTTTTAAGCGGGATTTTTGAAGAAAGAACTACAGGAGCACCACTATCAGCCATAATTGAAAATAACAATACTAAATCTAGGGATTATTCAGAGCTTAAGGTAAAGCTAAGACCTAGCCACTGTGATTACCCAGCTGTGATTAAATATGAAGGATATAATGACTATAGAGGTGGAGGACATTTTTCTGGTAGGCTCACAGCACTTTTAGTCTTTGCAGGAGCAATATGTAAGGAAATTTTAAAAGAACATGATGTGTATATAGGTTCACATATAAAGTCTATAGGAAAGATAAAAGATCATGGCTTTGACAAAGTAAATATAAGAAAAGAATTATTACAAGAATTGAGGGAGGATAGATTTCCTACCTTAAATAAGATTATTTCCGAAGAAATGAAAAAAGAAATTTTAGCGGTTAAAGCTTTAGGAGATTCTATTGGAGGTATTATAGAAGGCGCTGTTATTAACCTGCCAGTAGGACTTGGAAGTCCAATGTTTCACTCAGTAGAAAGTATATTATCCCATATGCTTTTTTCTATTCCAGCAGTTAAGGGAGTAGAATTTGGAGAAGGATTTAATATCTCAACCCTAAGAGGTAGTGAGGTAAATGATCAGTACTATATTGAAGGCGAGGATATAAAAACCTATTCTAATAATAATGGGGGAATTCTAGGTGGAATTACTAGTGGAATGCCAGTTACATTTTCAGTAGCATTTAAACCAACGCCATCTATAGCTTTACCACAGAAAACTGTAAACATGGAGACCAAAGCTGATGATATTTTAGAAATTAAGGGAAGACACGACCCTTGTATAGTACAAAGAGCAGTGCCAGTGGTGGAGTGTGTCACTGCCATTGCTATTTTAGATATGATGCTTCAGTAGAATAATATATAGGTATTCTAGAAGGGAGAATAGTTTTGAATAATATCATATTAATAGGTCTATCAGGATGTGGGAAAACATGTCTAGGTAATATAATTAGTAAAGAGGAAGAAATAAGTTTTATTGACTTAGATGAATATATAGAAGAAAAAAACAATATGACTATAAAGGATATGTTTAATATTAGTGAAGAATTCTTTAGAGAAAGGGAAACAGAAGCAGCTAAAGAGGTTTCTAAACTAGAAAATACTCTTATAGCCACTGGTGGTGGAGTTATAAAGAGAAAAGAGAACATGGATGCTTTAGGAAGAAGTGGATGTATAATATTTATAGACAGAAAACCGGAAAAAATAATAGAAACTTTAGATATATCAAATAGACCGCTTTTAAAAGAAGGAAAAGAAAAGATATATGATTTGCATAAAGAGAGATATATGCTCTATAAAAAATATGCTCATATTACTATAGATAATAATGGTAGCAAGAATAAGGCTATTAATATTATAAAGGATATAATTAAAATTAAGCTCCACAAGGGTTAGTATTAATAGATATATTCCTTAAATCTTATATATTTATAAAGTCATATATGGATCCTTTTTAATATTATATTAATATAGGGAGTTGAGGTGAGATCATGGATACTAAGAAAATACTGTCTATCATAAAACGGCAAGAAGGATTAAAGCTAGATTTTAAACAAAAGCTTTCTTTAGATTTTGAAAGTGGAAAAAAGGAACTAGCTAAAGACGTTTGTGCCATTGCTAATTCAAAGGGTGGAAGAGGATATATAGTTGTAGGTATTGAGGATAAAACAAAAGAGTTAATAGGCTTAGATGAAAGTGAGGTTTTCACAGAAGAACAAGTGCAGCAAATAATATCCTCTAGATGTGAGCCACCAATCCCAATCTCTGTAGATGAGTATAATATAAGTGAAAAAAGGATTTGTATAATTACAATATATGATGGAGAACAAAAGCCATATCAACTTAAGGAGAACGGAGCATTTTATATCAGAAGAGGCTCTACTACTGATACTATGAGGAAACAAGAGCTAGTAGAAGCTTTTGAGGAGAATTTAGATTTTTTTATTGAAACTTCACAAGTGGTGAGAAGTGATATAAATCTTATAAATATGGAGATAGTAAAAAAATATTTTCATAAAAAAGGTATAGTTATAAATAGTTCTAATGAAAAATTTCTTATGAGAAGTGCAGGAATATCATACACAGATAATGATACTGGAGAAGAGAAATGTACCTTGGGAGGTCTTTTAGTATTCTCCGATAATAATAGTCTTTGCATACCTCAAAATATGATCAGGATAACTAATAATTTAGGGAAGGTAAAAGAACGAGTAAATGTTGTACAAGGTAATCTTCTATCTATGATAGATAAAAGCGAAGATATATTAAGAAAAATATTGCCCAAGAATTATCCTATAGGAGCTATAGTTGAGGCAATAAACAATGCAGTACTTTATAGGGAGTATTCTTCTATAGATAGAGTTATAGAGGTAGTAATATCTAGAAACAGTATAATAGTTAATAGCCCAGGACAAATGATACAGAACAATTCCACAGGAAAAAGAATTAACTATAATAGAAGAAACATGTGGCTTTATGAAAAACTAGTAACACTAGATGAAAATAAAAGATTTTTAAACAATGAAGGTGGATTTGGAAGGATAAAAAAGCCTTTCAAAAAAAATGTGACCTTTATAAACTCTAGAGCAGAAGATTGTTTTAAGGTAATCTTACCAGGAACAAAACTCTATGAAGGTAAAAGATAGTGATTAATAAGGTTAATTAGCAGTAAGTTTATAATCCTTATAAGTAAAAGATTAGACGATAAAGTAAGAATTAGAATTTATCGTCTAATTTTTTTGTAACGAAATTAATATTTTACGTACTTACTATTAGGAGGTGAAAATGTGGAAGATATAGAAGTATACTATAAAAACCATGGGAAAAAGGTGTATTACTATTTATTATCTATGGTACATGATGATAATTTAGCAGAAGAGCTAACACAGGAAACTTTTTATCAGGCTATGAAAACTATTAATAAATATCGTGGGGATTGTAAACCTTCTGTATGGCTTTGTCAGATTGCTAAACATGTTTGGTACAAACACCTTGAAAAGAATAAGAAATATGAAACTATTTCAATGGAAGAAATAAAAATAGATATAATGGATTCTTATGATCTAAATTCTGAGGTTATGAATAGATTTGATAAGTTAGCTTTTTATAAGAAGTTGCGGGAATTAGATGATAATATGAAAGAGGTTATTTATTTGCGAATTTCGAGTGATCTATCTTTTGCAGAAATAGGTGAAATAATAGGGAAATCAGAGAACTATTCAAGGGTAATGTTCTATAGGGGAAAAAAGAAGTTAATGGAAGGAGATCTGACAAAATGAAAATAAATTGCTATATAGTAAAAGATTTATTGCCAAGTTATGTTGATAATTTGACAAGTGATGAAACCTGTAAAGATATAGAAGAGCATCTAAAAGAGTGTAAAGATTGTAATAAAGAATTTCAGCAAATGATAAAACCTATGTCTGTTACAGATAAAGAGAAGCAAAACAATACCAAGGAAGTACATTATTTTAAAAAATGTAAGAAAAAATATTCAACCATGGTTAAGTTATTGATTGCAATAGCAGTTATATGTGCATTGCTATTTGCAGGATTAGTTATAATACTAACCTCGGCATATCATCAGCAGTATAATAATAAAGGCGTAGGTAATTATTTGCATATGAGTATAGAAGAGAATGAAAGTATCGATTTTATTGGGGATTATGATGATTATAATATATATACATATAGATTAGAAGAAGCATACTTTATTGATTTTTTTGCAAATCGAATAGAAATAAAAGATGCATTTCAAAATGGTAAAACATCATTAAAAGATATGACTAAACATTTAGAACTAGTAAATGAAGAAAATGGTAATAAGATATATGAATTTGAAAACTATCAAATTATTTTTAGTAAGGAGATATGTGTAATAGCTCCATTATCTATAAAGGGAGAAGTTATAATTCAAGCTGTTGAAGACTACGTAACAGAATAAGATTATTTGTTCACCAATTTTGCTATTAAGTTGGAATTTCATGCACAGAATATAGAATTTTGTGCATTTTTCTATAAAATAAGCTGATTACAGGTTACAATGTGGTTATTAAAATCAATACCCTTTAAGTGGAGATAGATTTAGTAGTTTAGCCATTGAAAGGAGGAAAAAAGATAATGAAAAAAGTAATGTGGTTAGGTCTTTCTATAGAAATAACAGTATTGATAATAATGTTATTATTTGTTGTATTCAAGAAGCCAGTACCAGGAGTACTCGTTGGTATTTTTGTAGCTGGAATGTTAACAAGTATAATATCTTCATTTTTCGTACAACGAGAGAAGATTAAAGAAAATTAAACTATTTATCTGTACAAAATTTTATATAGGAAATTAGTCATATTTTAAACTATGAAACTAGTTAAATATAATCCTAGGTAACTATATAACTTTTTAACTAGTTAACTAGTTGTTGTCACCTTGGGGGTTTGCGGGTTTTTTGAATATTTTATTTATTAATGAATAGAAATTTATATTAATTTAAGTGGAGGAGCAAAATGGTTAGTTGAAATTAAATAAAAAGTATTAAACTAAAAGGAGAAAAATTATAATACGAATTATTTATCAGGATTTACTGTAATTTTAACCTGTTTTTTTACCTTCTACTGTTTTTATGAATCTATGTTTTCAATACACTTATGTGATAGTGATAATATTAATAAGGAAGATTTCAATGAAGTATTGTATTTTTATTCCATGGAAAGTAATTGGATTTATATTTGAAGAATTACTTCTAGGAATAATATCTGTTGGTATTACAATACAATTTCAATGGTCCTGGCCAATTATGTTAATATTGTATATAGCACTTAGTAGTATAGGACATTTTATTATTTTGACAATTAAAAGTAAAGAAGAAATAAAAGAAGAGTATTTTAATTAAGGAGAGAACCCATTACAGATTGAGTATATACATTCTGTAATAGGCTCTTTAAAATTCAGAGTAGGAGCCTACCTTCTTCTACAGACTTCATTATAAAGTAAAACTAAAGTTTTAATGTGAACTTCTTCGTCCTTTACTATTCTTTCAAGTATTTCTGTTACCTTTTCATCTTTAATTAATTTTATAGTTTCTTTATATTGTCTAATGGTAGCTTTTTCACCGTCTATATCTTCACGAAGCATGGAGGCTAGATTTGAGCCATATTCAATAAATTTAGGTGTCCAATGTCCTTTATTAATTTCAAATCTAGGATTTCCACCAAGAGCTATGATAAGTTTCCCCAAGATTTCTAGGTGCTCCAGTTCTACCCTAGCTATATCCTTTAAGCAATGGGATACATCTTCAAATTTTTCAGACATAGCTAGGCTGTGATATATATATTGATTTACATAAGTTAGTTCTGAAATAGCACCAGCATAGTTAATTTGTATTAAGTGTACATAAGATTTATTTTTATCCTTGCAACCTATTTCTGGATAAGGTAAATCTGCTTTATATATATTCTTAGCTTCCATAGCATATCTCCTTAAAAATTTTTACCATATATAATATGGGGATGAATATATTTTAGTGAGAGTTATTTATTACTATTGTTGAAAAAATAACATAACATATATCTAAAAATGTAGTTTTTATCTATAAGGCTTAATCCTAGTTGTATAAAAGGTTCAAATGGAGTGGAATATTGGAAATGTGGAAGACCAAAAGTTAAGAAAAAGGGAAGGGTTATAAGAAAAATTTGCAAAGGGAAGTTAATGAGAGGATGCCTTGACTGTTCTTATGTGGAAGTCATATACTTAATTTATAAAATTATACTTTTTAATTAAAAACATATTTAAGTTTATAAAAGTTGGAAATTTTTACATTAAAAATAATTGTACGAATTATTTAATATCCATAAGAGACAAAGGAGGGGGTTAGCAATTTAGGTCTAGTAATTGATTGTCATATAAATTTAAGTCATGACATGCTAAAAATTCAACTTAAGCTGTAACTTAAATTTATGTACTATTTTTAACTGACAACATTGGAATTAAGCCAACTTAAATTATAAAATACATAAAAAGGGGAGACTTTAGATGAAAATTAACAAAAAAATCATATATCCCATAGCTCTTATAGGTATATATATGGTGTATTTCTTTTTCTTAGTAAAATACTTATATAATAATGATTTACTTATAGGTGTTAATAGTATTACTAAAGCAAATATTGGAATACAATTATTAGGTGACTTTCTAGCTAACTTACTTATTGTAATAATTATTATGTCAATTATGCTTAGAAGAAAACAATCATTAAATATAGCTGGAACAACGAGAAATGGCAAGATAGTTGCTTGTATTTTATTTGCAATTTATATAGGAATATTTTTTATCAAAGGTGATTTTTCACTAGCAGGTATATATAAGCCCTTCTTTTTTCTAATTGTTGTAGGATTTTCAGAAGAGTTTATTTTTAGGGGATACTTATTTACAGAATTAGATAAAGAGCTACCAACATATTTAGCCATAATAATCAGTGGGATGATGTGGGGTGCTATGCATGCTGCAATTCCAATTGCTGTAAATAGCTATTCAGGTATCCAATCTTTCAGTGCTATTATATCAACCTTTGGAGGATATACTGCCGCTGGAGCAATATTTGCTTTATTATATAAAAAGAGTAATTCTTTGATAGTTCCTATTTTAGTACATGCACTATTAGATTTTTATCCTGTATTGATGAACAAGATATAACTATTATCTTGAAAAGTTCGCAGTGTAAACATATTCATTGTATAAGTTTAACTAATAAACAGTAAGAACATACATAATTTATTTTTAAAATATAATATTGCCAAGTGAACTATTGATATAGCTATTATATAGAAAGGAAGAAAGTTATTATGAAAAAAGTGAGTGTAAGATTACTATCAATTTTCTTAATACTAGGTATATTATTAACTGGATGTAAGAAAGAGGAGCGTTCAATTGAATTCTCTGATAAAAGTTTAGAACAATCACCTGAGAATAGAAAAATCATGCAAGAGTATTTAAAAGAAAACTATAGTGCTATAGATTTAGAAGATGAAAGTGAATTTAAAGATTTAGACATTATGGATTCAGGTATAGAGGGAAAGGAAATCTTTTTTACTGCAGAGCTTCATGGCACTAAGGCTAATGAACAATTAAACATGAAATTCTTAAAATATTTTAAAGAAAAAACAGATTTTAAATATTATTTATGTGAACTTCCCTATAGCGATGCTTATTTTATAAATAAGTATTTAGATACTGGGGATATAAAAATATTAGAAGATATATATAAGCCACTAAAAGGAACATTTGGATGGAATAAAGATGGTTATAACCATTGGAAGAAATTATATGAGTATAATAATACTCTACCTAAAGAGAGTAGAATAGAGGTTATAGGTGTGGATATAGAACATCAACCAATTAATGCCTATAGGTTTATAGTAGATATTTTACCAGAAAAGGAAGCTCCTGAAGAAATAAAAGCAGTAATAGATAGGATTAAAAGTACATTTAATGATTTAGATAAATTTGATGAAACTTTTGCTCAATATTCAAAGGAATTGCAAAAGGATATAGAAAATAAGGAAGATATGTATAGAGAGTATCTTGGAGAAAACTTTACTGGTTTTAACCTTGCAAATTTGAACATATTAAATAAAGTGAATATAGATAATCATACTGAAGATCAAGTGGATTGGAATAATACTAGAGATAAAATGATATATGAAAATTTTCAAACTCTTCAAAAGGAATTACCTAAGGGGAAATATTATGGACAGTGGGGACTTAACCATACATTTCAAAGTAAAGAAAAAGATAAGATGTGGTTTGCTGCCTATTTAAATTCTGATGACTCAATATTTAAAGATAAGATTTTGACAGTGATATATAATTACGATAGTTGTGAGAGAATGGGTAAATCAGGAGATGGTGGCTATACCACCAATGAGCTCCATGTTGTTTATCCACAAATCAAGGAAACTAATGATTTATTAGAAGGCAATTTGAATATTTATAAATTAACGGGTAAGGATTCACCTTTTTCTGAAACACCAATGTATTATACTAATAATAACCTAGAAGAGCTAGAAGCAAGTATGTTAGATTTTTTTCAATATATCGTTTGTATAAGAAACTCTAAAGCAACAGAACCACTTAATGATGAATATAATTAAGTGATGATGACTTTAATTATAATTTCTGAGGCTATCAAAATAAAATTTTAGCTTAATTGACAAAAAAATTTAAACATGTAATAATTAAAAAAACATGTTAAAACAGTTCCGAAAGGGAGTTAAGTATGGATTTAATAAAGTTATTAGAGGAAAATCCTATAATAGCAGCAGTTAAGAATGAGAGTGAACTAGATATAGTACTAGATTCAGATGTTCAGGTAATATTTGTCCTATTTGGTGATATACTTAATATTAAAGAAATAAGTGAAAAGATAAATTCTAAAAATAAGATAGGTATTGTTCATATCGATTTAGTAGATGGTATTACTAATAGAGAAGTTGGAATAAAGTACTTAAAGAAAGAAACTCAGTTTAAAGGCGTAATAAGTACAAAACCTCAGGTAATTAAATATGCTAAGGCTTATGACTTGTTAGCAATACAGAGAGTATTTATCTTTGATACTCTTTCACTAAATAATGCAATAAAGCATCTAGGAGAGGCCTGTGATGCTATAGAGATATTACCAGGGGTTATACCAAAGGTTATAGAAAAACTTGCAGAAAAGTCTAATAAACCTATAGTCGCTGGAGGACTTATTGAAAGTAAGGAAGAAATAATTACAGCTTTAAAATCAGGAGCAACCTGTGTATCTACTACAAAAGAAGAAATTTGGGCTATGTAGGCTAAGAGTGATGAGAGAGGCTACATAAGACTAGAATGCTAGTTTTATGTGCCTTTTTATTATTTATAAGAATGATTTTATCCGATGACTACCAGCTCTAATACTCCTACCTTCTTCAAAGTGGGAGTAAAGAGCTGTTACGTCCCTGGATAACGATTTCTAAGCTTCAGAGGGAGTAAAGACTCCCTCTGAAGCAAAGAATTCTGTTTAAACATAGATATTTAAGTAATTTATGGATGGAGGATTAAAATGGCAGATTATATAATTGCATTAGATCAAGGAACTACAAGTTCTAGAGCGATAATTTTTGATAAGGAACAAAACATATTAGGGGTGAGTCAAAAGGAATTTACACAAATATATCCTAAAGAAGGATGGGTAGAACATGATCCTATGGAGATATGGAGTAGTCAGTACTCTATGCTTCAAGAGGTTATGGCAAAGTGTAATATATCACAAAAGGATGTAGCTGCTATTGGAATAACTAATCAGAGGGAAACTACTATTGTATGGGATAAAAACACAGGGATGCCAATATATAATGCAATTGTATGGCAATGTAGAAGAACAGCTCATATATGTGATGAGTTAGTAGATCAAGGTTTTAGTGAATATATAAAAGAAAATACAGGATTATTAATTGATGCATATTTTTCTGGAACAAAGATTAAATGGATTTTAGATAATGTGGACGGAGCGAGAGAAAAGGCTGAAAGAGGAGACCTTTTATTTGGAACTGTAGATACTTGGCTAGTATGGAAGCTTACTAATGGAAGAGTTCATGTTACAGATTATACTAATGCTTCAAGGACTATGCTCTATAACATCAAGGAATTAAAATGGGACGAGAAAATATTAGATATATTACAGATTCCTAAATCTATGTTACCTGAAGTTAAAAATTCCTCAGAGGTATATGGTCACACTAATTTAGGTGGAAATGGAGGAATTAGAGTTCCTATAGCTGGAATAGCAGGAGATCAACAGGCAGCTTTATTTGGTCAGGCGTGTTTTGAAAAGGGAAGTGCTAAAAATACTTATGGTACAGGATGCTTCTTATTAATGAATACCGGTGATGAGATAATTAGAAGTAAAAATGGATTAATAACTACTATTGCCATAGGAATAGATGGAAAGGTTCAGTATGCTCTTGAAGGTTCTGTATTTGTTGGAGGAGCAGTTATCCAATGGCTTAGAGATGAATTAAGAATGATAACTGATGCTGTGGATACTGAGTACTTTGCTAATTAGGTAGAGGATAATGGGGGAGTATATGTAGTTCCTGCTTTTGTAGGACTTGGAGCACCATACTGGGACATGTATGCAAGGGGAGCAATCTTTGGATTAACCCGTGGAGCTAATAGAAATCATATTATAAGAGCTGCCTTAGAGTCCATAGCCTATCAATCAAAGGCTGTTATTGATGCCATGGCTGAGGATGCTGGCTATAGAATTGAAAAGCTAAAGGTAGATGGAGGAGCAAGTAGAAATGGATTTTTGATGCAATTCCAATCAGATATTATATGTCAAGAAGTTACTAGACCGATAATATCTGAAACTACGGCCTTAGGGGCTGCATATTTAGCTGGTCTTGCAGTAGGTTTTTGGAAGAGTAAAGAAGAAATTGCAGAAAAGTGGTTTGCTAGTAAGACTTATACGCCAAACTGCGATAAAGAGACTTCAGAGAAACTTTATTCTGGATGGGAAAAGGCTGTGGCAAGGACTAGACAATGGGAAGAAGATTAGTTAAATTTATTTTATGGAGGTAGGCTATGGAAATTAAAATAAAGAAATTTAATGAATTAACTACAGAAGAGTTGTATAAAATTTTAAGAGTAAGGAATGAAGTATTTGTAGTAGAACAAACTTGTATTTATCAAGATTGTGATAATAAGGACTATAATTCATATCACTTGTATGTAGAAGAAGGAAATGAAGTAGTAGGATATTTGCGAATAGTTAATAAGGGAATTTCCTATGATGAGATGTCTATTGGAAGGGTATTAGTTAAGGAGAATCATAGAAATAAAGGATTAAGTAGAAAAATCATGTTAGAAGCTATTAAGTTTATAGAAGAGAAACTTAATTCTACTGAAATTAGAATATCTGGCCAAGTTTATATAAAGGGATTTTATGAAAGTCTTGGCTTTAAACAAGTATCAGAGGAGTACCTAGAAGATGACATCCCTCACGTAGAAATGGTATATAAAAAGTAAATTATCCCCTTAAGCTTAATAACTAAATAGCAGTTTCATGGACACTTTTTAAAAAAAATGATATACTATTAGTGTAAATGAAATATTAGTGCTGATAAGAGATTTAGAGACAAGCACAAAATAAGGAGTTATCCTTGTTTTGTCTTGTCTTTTTTGCGATTAAAGGAGGAAATTTTAATGTATGATATAGCTATAATAGGTGCTGGAGTAATTGGAGCTTCGATATTTAGAGAACTTATGAAATATGATTTAAAGGTAGCAATAATAGATAAGGAAAATGATGTTTCAATGGGGACAACTAAGGCAAATTCAGCCATTGTCCATGCAGGCTACGATCCTAAAGTAGGAACTTTAATGGCAAAGTATAACCTTAAGGGTAATGAGATGTTTGAAGAAATTTGTAATGAGTTATCAGTACCTTTTAAAAGAAATGGTTCTTTAGTAATTGGATTTGATGAAGAAGATATGGAAACTATAAAAGAGTTATATGACAATGGAAATAAAATTGGTGTTAAGGGACTACAAATTTTAAATAGAGAAAAAGTACTGGAAAAAGAGATTAATTTAAGTGATAAAGTTATGGGTGCGCTATATGCACCAACAGGAGGAATTGTTGGCCCTTTTGAATACACAATAGCCCTTGTGGAAAACGGAGTAGATAATGGTGGGGAGGTTAAATTAAATAGACAAGTAATTGGTATAGAAAAGAAAGAACATTTTATTATAAATACAGCTGAAGGTGAAGTTATAGAAAGCAAATATGTTATTAATGCAGCAGGGGTTTATGCTGATAAAATACACAATTTAGTTTGTAAAGAAGCCTTTAAGATAAATCCTATTAAGGGAGAATATTTTGTTATGGACAAGAGCCAAGGTGAGGTAGTTAGCCACACTATATTTCAATGTCCTTCTAAACTTGGGAAGGGTATATTAGTGACACCTACAGTTCATGGAAATTTATTAGTAGGTCCAGATGCAGAAAGTGTAGAGGGTAAAGATAATGTTGCAACTACAGCAGAAAACTTAGAGTTTATTAAAAATACTGCTGTGAGAACCACAGATAAAATTAATTATACAGAGAGTATAAGAAATTTTGCAGGACTTAGAGCAAATCCAGATTGTGGAGATTTTATTGTAGGAGAAGCTAAGGACGTAAAGGGCTTTATAGATGTAGCAGGAATGAAATCACCAGGATTGTCTTCAGCACCAGCAGTGGCTTTAGATGTGGTAGAAATTCTAAAAAATTCCGGACTTAAGGCTGAGTTAAAAAACAATTTTAAAAATACTAGAAAGCAAATTAACTTCATGGAATTATCCAGTGAAGAAAAGGCAGAGCTTATAAAAAAGGATAGTCGATATGGAAAAATAATCTGCAGATGTGAAAGTATAACAGAAGGTGAAATTATAGATAGTATAAAGAGATCCTTTGGAAAAGTAACTCTAGATGGAGTAAAGAGAAGGTGTAGACCAGGTATGGGAAGATGCCAAGGTGGCTTCTGTGGTCCTAGAGTTCAAGAAATAATTGCAAGAGAGCTAGATGTTTCAATGGAAGATATAGTTCAAGAAAGCGATGGATCATATATTTTAATTGGAAGAACTAAATAGGAGGAAACATTTATGTATGATTTAATAGTAATAGGTGGAGGTCCAGCGGGACTTGCAGCAGCTTATGAAGCTTATAATAATGGAGTAGAGAAAATACTAATAGTAGAGAGAGATAGAGAGCTTGGAGGAATACTAAATCAATGTATTCATAATGGCTTTGGACTTCATACTTTTAAAGAAGAGCTTACAGGGCCTGAATATGCTGAAAGATTTATCCATATGATAAGTGATACTAGGGTTGAAGTTAAACTTAATACCATGGTATTAGAAATAAAAGAAAATAAAGAGATTCATATGATAAATGAGGAAGATGGATATTTAATTCTAAAGGGAAAAGCTATTATTCTTGCCATGGGATGTAGGGAAAGAACTAGAGGAGCTATAAATATGCCAGGGGATAGACCTTCAGGAGTGTTTACAGCAGGAGCTGCTCAAAGATATATAAATATGGAAGGATATATGCCAGGAAAGGAAGTTGTGATCCTAGGATCAGGTGATATAGGTCTTATTATGGCAAGAAGAATGACTTTAGAAGGTGCAAAGGTTAAGGCTGTAGTAGAGCTGATGCCTTATTCTAACGGACTTAATAGAAATATTGTTCAGTGCCTAAATGATTATGATATTCCCCTTTATTTATCACATACTGTAACTAAAGTTGTAGGAAGAAAGAGATTAGAAAAGGTGGTAATTGCTAAAGTAGATGAAAGCAAAAAGCCAATAAAAGGTTCTGAAATTGAGTTTCATTGTGATACTTTATTATTATCTGTAGGACTAATACCAGAAAATGAGTTATCTTCTAAGGCTGGTATTGATAAGGATAGAAGAACAAATGGACTTATAGTGAATGAAAGCATGGAAACTTCTGTAGAAGGAATATTTGCCTGTGGAAATGTAGTACATGTTCATGATTTAGTAGACTTTGTTAGTGCAGAATCTAAGCATGCTGGATTTTGTGCTGCCAAATATATTAAAGGTAAAAATGACAAGGGGAGTTATGTAAATATAATAAATGGTGAAAGAATTAATTATACAGTTCCTCAAAGATTAAATGTAGAGGCGATAGAAGATAAACTAACTGTATTTATGAGAGTAAATAATATATATCATAATAAGAGGCTTGTGGTTAGATGTGGTGATGATATAATCACTAGCTTTAAAAGAAGTCACTTAGCACCATCGGAAATGGAAAAGATTTTACTTAGCAAAACTCAATTAGAAAAGATTACAGGAGATATAACAATTTCTCTGGAGGATGGTGAATAATATGATAAAAGAATTAATTTGTATAAGTTGTCCTATGGGATGTCATTTAAAGGTAAATACTGAAACAAAAGAGGTTACAGGAAACACTTGCAAAAGAGGTGAAATTTACGGGATAAATGAAGTAACGAATCCTGTAAGAGTTATAACTACCACAGTAAAAGTTAAATATGGTGAGCTCCCTGTTATACCAGTAAAAACAAAAACACCTATTCCTAAAGAGTTAAATTTTAAAGCTATGGAAGTATTAAATTCTATAGAGATAGAAGCTCCAATTTCTATGGGGGATATTATAGTGAAGGACATGCTAGGGACTGGAGTAGATGTGGTGGCTACTAGAAGCTTAAAGAAGAATATAGAATAGGATAGTAAATATATTTTAAAAATAATAGAGATTTAGAATAATAATTTATAGGTTGGAATAATATATTTACAATGAAGCATTTTTAAGGTAGGAGTTTATGACGCAGAGAAGAATTATTGAAAGTTATGGAAGAGATCTAGGTTTTACTATAGATCAGTTATGTAGACTTATAGGTTCCTATAAAATCTTAGTTGATACAGCAAGCAGTGTGAACTGTATTACCATTGCTAATAAAAGGGACATTAAAGGTGCTCTTAAAAGAGCACAGGAAGTTGGTTGCTTAATAGATGAGCTTATAGATGTTTTAGATTGTAGTATATGTACCTGGGGCAATTATATGAAATTAAAAACTGAGTATATAAACTCTAGATTAGATTTATGCCTAATAGAAACCGAAGTTGAAGAAGAAATCAGATTACAACCAGGGCCTTAATTAAATAAAATATATTATAAAATAATCGAGAAGATGTTAATATATATGTATTAACATCTTTTAATTTTATCCGATGACTACTAGCTCTAATACGCTCACTTATCTTAAAGTGGGAGTAAAGAGCTGCTACGTCCCTGGATAGCGATCTTTAAAGCTTCAAAGAAGCTAAGAACTCTGTTTATAACGAAAGAGGGGTAACTTTATGTGGTATGATTATTTTGACTCTATTATAGGAACTATATATGTGGTTATGGATGAAAAGGGCGTAGTGAAGATAGAACTTTTTCAAGATGGATGGAGAGAATACCATAACCTTAATAAGGGAAGTTTAGAACATAATAAAGAGAGGTGCTTAACGGCTATAACTCAGTTAAAGGAATATTTTAATGGAGAAAGGGAAGAGTTTAACTTACCATTGTCAGTAAGGACTACAGAATTTAGAAATAAAGTTTGGCAGGAGCTTATGAATATACCCTATGGAGAAACTAGAAGTTACAGTGATATTGCTATAGCAATTGGAAATCCTAAAGGTGTAAGAGCTATAGGTGGGGCCAATAGAGCTAACGAGTTCCCAATAATAATTCCTTGTCACAGAGTGATTGGAAAGAATGGGAAATTAGTAGGATATGCCGGAAATCATACGCACATAAAAAGTAAACTTTTAGAATTTGAAAAAAAAAATAAAGATATTTTTATTAAAAAAACTCATTAATTTACCAGTCATAAATAATTGTATATTTACACAAAATAGGCTAAAGGACATTTTAGTCTATTTTTTATTTTAAATAAGAGCGTAAGTCATTTTTGTGTTAGTTTTTTTGCTAGGAGGATATATATGAAAAAGCTATTTTTATATGGAGTCATAATTTTAACTATATTAGTTACTTTCCCTAATAGTATGGAAGTATTTGCAGATGACATAGAAGATAATGATGAAATTAATTACAATACTACAATGAAGCAAGATATTCTTGCCTTAATGATGGCGTATCCGGAATTTATAACTGGAGTTGAAAAAAGTGAAGAAGGAAAGGTATTTATAATAACGGCTACAGGAAAGAAAATACTATATGATGATAAGCAATCTAAGGACTTTAACGGAAAAATGGATAATGCAGACCTTCAAGATATACTAGAAGATATTTATCCGCTTACTATGCCTGATAAGCTTTTAGATATAAATAGAGATCCAGGTAGATTTAGAAATTATAATCTATTAAATGAAGCTTATGGAGGTAGTGAAAGAGTAGTATCATCTAACCTTATAAGTGTTCCAGCACCTTATAAAAACTATCAATTTAATAAAAATAATGGGGCTGCAGAAAGTTTAAAGAAGGCTATGGAGGAGTTAAAACAATTATCTTTAGGCAACGGAGCTGTATCATCACTTCTAAATCCTATTAATGGAACTTTCAATTATAGAGTTATATCAGGTACAGGGAAGCTGAGTCCTCATGCCTATGGTATAGCTATTGATATTAATAGTAATCCTAGTGACTATTGGAAGTGGGCATCTAGAGATGCTGGAGAAAAGAGGATGTTATCCTATCCTAAGGAATTGGTAGATACTTTTGAAAAAAATAACTTTGTATGGGGTGGAAAATGGGGTCATTTTGATATTCTCCATTTTGAATATAGACCAGAGGTATTAATAAAGGCAAGATATTTTGGCGAAACCTTTAAAAAAGATATGGATTGGTTTGGTGAAGTACCAAGAGATGAAAAAATAGATAATTATATAAACATTATTGAAGGAACTTTAAATTAATAATTAACTAAAGAGCTAAAATGAGGAGGACCTTTATGAACATTATGAGATCCATAAAAAAGATACTTACATGGAAGCTGATATTTGGAATATTACTAGCTATTATTATTGCAAATATATTTTTTTCTAGGGCTAATGCTGAAGATGTAGATGAAGAAGTAAAGCTAGAAATTAAGAATTTTATTGAAGAAACTATTGCAAAGCGTAATAGAGCCATTGTAACTGGAGAAGAGGAAAGCATTAAGTCAGTTTATGATATGGGAACTAAGTATGGTACATGGGCCTATGAAAATGAAGAGAAAAAGATGATTTATCTTCACAATTGGGAACAGAAGCAAGGGGTTAAAATTACAGAAATACTTCCCAAGGTAGTTGTAAATCGTATAAGTGAAAAGGATAATGGATTCAAAGTTAACTTTACATGTTCTACAGAATATAGGTATGTTTATGAAGATAGGCCTGAAGAAGTTAATGCGGCTAGGATAGGGACTTATCATGTGCTTACTTTAATAAATAAAGGGGACAATTTCTTGATAAATAAGGAATGGTATACAGATCCCTTTGCAGATTCTTTAAATTTAGAAAAATTAAAAGTAGATGATGTAAAAGAATTTATTTTAGCTCAAGAACCTAAAGATTTCTCAAATTTAGATGAAAGAAGGAAAGCGTCGGTAGAATATGCCAATAAATATTGTGGAGCAGCTACAGAAGAAGAATTTGGTTATAAATATAATAAAGATTATAGAAATTTTAATCCAGAAGGTGGAGATTGTGCTAACTTTGCTTCACAGATATTGCATGAAGGCGGTAAATTTAAGAAAAATTCATCATGGAATTATTCCAAAGGAGAAGCTACAGCATCTTGGGTAAATGCAGATAAGTTTAAGGGTTATTGGGTATATAGTGGAAGGGCTTCAGTAATAGCTCATGGAACCTACGATAAGGTATATAAAGCCTCTTATCAGCTTATGCCAGGAGATTTTGTTGCTTATGAAAAAAAGGGGGATATT
The DNA here is from genome assembly GCF_002477055.1 of Clostridium sp. UBA7503. Taxonomy (NCBI): domain Bacteria; kingdom Bacillati; phylum Bacillota; class Clostridia; order Eubacteriales; family Clostridiaceae; genus Clostridium; species Clostridium sp. UBA7503. The sequence continues at coordinate 111,851 of NZ_DLNT01000021.1, read as the reverse complement.
AAACATATCTCTACTGTAACAAATGCAGATTCTAGAGGTTATGCTTTAGTTACTTGCCATAATACTGATAGAAATGATGTGCCTTGGGACTTGGGTTGGAGTGATAAAAATATTAAATTTTGGCTTATAAGAGTTCATTATTAAAAATATTTAATTAACCTTATTAGGATACATAGCATACCTTAAAATATAAACATTTATATTAGAGGGCAATATGTATCCTATTAAATTTGAAAATTTATATTATGAAAAGATTTGGGGAGGAAGAAAGCTAGAAGATTATAGAATAAATCTTCCTAAAGGAAACATAGGAGAAAGCTGGGAAATTGCCTGTCATAAAAATGGAATGAGTATTATTAGTAATGGAAAATATAAAGGAAAAGCACTTATTGAAATAATTAAGGAATATAAAAACTTAATTGTAGGAGATAAGATATATATAGATAAATTTACAGATAGAAATTTTCCACTACTTATAAAGATTATAAATTCTAATGAGAATCTATCTGTGCAGGTACATCCTAATGATGAGTATGCTCATAGAGTAGAAAATGATAATGGTAAGGTTGAGGCTTGGTATATTATAGATTGCAATGAGGGAGCAGAAATAATTGTTGGTACAACAGCAGGATGTACAAAGGAAGAATTTAAAAGAAGTTGTAAGGATGGTACTGTGGAAGATTGCATGAATAAAATATTAGTTAAACCTGGGGAGTTATTTTTAATAGAACCTGGATTACTTCATTCCATAGGAAAAGGCATATTACTAGCAGAAATACAACAAAATAGTGATATTACTTATAGAGTTTACGATTATAAGCGAGGAAGAGAACTCCACATCGACAAAGCATTGGATGTAGTTAATTTTAATGGCATGCCTAAGAGTCTATGTATAAACAATGATTTAGTAGTACGAAATCATATGAATTCAGAAAAATTTAATATAGATATATACAATATAAAAGGAAGCTATAGTGAAACTAGTGATAAAAACAAGTTTTTTGTATTTACCTGTGTAGAAGGTAAAGGTAAAATTAGCTTTGTTGATGAAGGGATTAGAAAATTTATTGATATATCTATTTTGGAAAGTTTTCTAATACCAGCATATTTAGGTGAATATATTTTAATAGGGGATATGAAGTTAATAAAAAGCCATATATTTTAAAACAAAAATAGTCCTAGACTTATATAGAGAAATCTATATAAGTCTAGGGCTGAAATTTTCAAGCTAATAACAAACTGTTACATAACTGGTTATTAATAAATGGACAAGTCGCTATTAATATAATAATATACAAGTAATAGCAAATTAATAAGGGGGTGTTTAACATTGGAACATATTATTACAGCCATAATAATACCTAGAGTTATTTCATTGTTAGAATTAATGGGAACTACAGTAATTCTAGTAGCTGGAATGAAGGCATTTTATAGATATATTCTAAGCTTATTTAAACAAATTAATTGTTCTATAAAGGTAGATTTTGCACAAGCATTAGCACTTGCACTTGAGTTTAAATTAGCTGCAGAGATTTTAAAAACTGTAATAGTAAGAAATTTTGATGAGATGTATATATTAGCTGCAATAATATTACTTAGAGCTATACTAACCTTTGTTATTCACTGGGAAATAAAAAGTGATGGACACTAAGTATATTATCAATTTAAGCCTACTCATTATACTTTAATCTATTCAATAGACTTACTGGTAGTGAAGTTTCTACATTATCATCAAATTTCCTAGTAAGATTAGCAGGTTGTGAAGTTGGACTTATAAGTGGTGCTAGCTGACCTTGTTGAGAGTAAATTCCCCTGATAGCATCAAAGACTCCTCGCATATCCAGAATACCGTAGCCCCAAAATTCATTGGGATAGACCTCGTTAGGTCTTTTTCGAGTTCCTCTTATTAAAAAAGTTTTTATGCTTTCAGAAGACAATATAGGAATATTTCCTTCAGTTATACTCCATTGATAAAAAAGAGCTATAGCACCAGCAAGTACTGCTGTGGCAGCACTAGAACCTGATATAGTAGCTATGGTGTTATTTAATCCAGTAGTTAATACATTTATTCCTCCACAGGTTATTTCAGGCTTTATCTTATTATTTGAGGTAAATCCAACTCCAGAATTTGAGCCTATAGTATTAGTATTTTGGTTATAAAATGCAGTAGTAATAGCTAAATTACTAGTTGAAGGTATAGTGAGAGTTGTAAAATTATCTGGATTTAGTAGTGCTGTACCAAGCTTAGATAAAGGTCTTTGATCAATCCAAACATTAAATAAACCATTTACTATATAATCTCCATATAAACTTATATTCCATACACCTGGAGCGATGTTTGAAAAAGTTAAAAAAATTAGCTGATTACCGGATACAATTTCAGGGAAATAATAAACTATTCTAGTAGTAGTATTTTCATATAAAAAGCTAATGTTTGCACTTTGACCAATCTTTACAGGAATTCTGGGAATTACCTGTCCACTAGGAGAAGTTAAACCCAAAGACATTTTGTCTGGGTAGGCACACCATATAGCTATATTTAAATCACCTTGATTTGGATCTACTGAAAATTCGACAGATTGAGTTTCTCCAGTATTAGATATATATCCAGAAGCATGAGTTTCAGAACTACCTTGATTACCTGTGCCTAAAGCAAAGGTTACTGTAGTAGAAAAAGAATAGTAATCAATAAGTTCCTCTAGAGCATTAGTGCCATCATGAGCACCTAGGTTGCTGCTAACAGGTAGAAATATAACCATAGGTCGTAGGTATATAGAACGTTGACGTAAAAGATAAACCATAGCTGTAGCTATATCTGTATTACGATAAACTGGAGTGCCAGGAGCTGACGGGTCTAGCGTATCTCTTATCTCCCTTATAGGTCTTAGTTTAACAGATATAAAATCACAGTTTGGAGCTGCTCCTTTTATATCTCCATATCCTCTAGCACCAATTATACCTGCACATTTAGTTCCATGTCCATTAGTATCTATTTGTGGAACTATAGAATAAGGATTACCACCTGATTTATTTAGGGAAATAGCTTCATTTATTTGTGCTTGTGAATACTCACTACCGTAACCGATACCAGATGGTGTAAGTCCAGTAGTATCAGTTTGATCCCAAATAGATAATATCCTAGAGGTATCGTCTTCTCTGGTAAACTCTACATTTAAGTAATCTATACCGGTATCAATAGTACCTACAATTACACCAGTTCCTGTTAAATCTATAGGATTACCTTCAGAGAATTGAACTATGTTAGAAGTTTCTAGGGGGGACAGTTGCGTAAGTATAAAATCATTAGGCGGCTCAATTATATTAACAGTAGGTAGAGAAACAATTAAGTTTTCATATCCAACTTCCACAAATATAACAGCCATATAGGGGGTTAGGATTACAACACTAGCTTGAGGTATTTCAGCAATAGAAGCAGCTATATTACCAGTATAGTAAATTATAAAGCTATTGTACTGTAAAGGGTTATCTAATTGTTGGGTTACTTCTCTTAAATCTTTTAGATTCATGGATTAATCCTCCTTATAGATATCATCTATTCGTGTATATAATTCAATAGGCATTTTTATAGACGAATTAAGTGGCAAATGTTTTTCATAGTAAGAATTATTAACGCTATAGTTCCTAGGTAGACTTGATGATCTAAGATTTTCAAAGGAGCCAAGAAGATTTAGCATGCCATAACCCCATTGAGGATTTGGGTATATATCACCAGATCTTTTACTAGTTCCTCGAGTTAAATAAGAAATAATAGAAGGTCCATATATATTGGGATCATTACCAAGAATTATGCCCCATTCTAGGATAAGAAGGGTAGCACCACAAAGTACAGCTCCAGCTACAGAACCACCAGAAATTATATTAGTTTCATTATTTAATCCCGTAGTTAATGCCATAACACCACCAGTAGTTAAGTTAGGTTTAATTCTATTATCTGCAGTAAAACCTCTACCAGATTCTACGGCTATAGTATTATTATTTTGATCGTAGAAAGATGTTGTTATGGCTTTTCTAGCATTTGCAGGAGCTTGTAAAGTTGTGTATGGATTAGGATTAATTACTCTAGTGGTCAACTGTATAAGAGGTCTTTGGGGTAGCCACATATTATATTGCCCATTAACTATATAATCCCCTCTGAGTCTCAGTTGCCAAAGTCCGGCTTTGGGATTTTGTATAGTTATATATACAGCCTCATTTCCGGTGGAAAATTCGGCACTGGTAAAGGCAATACTAATTACACTTTTTTCAAGGATAAGAGTGACTTGCTCAAACTTATAGCCTACTAGTTGAGGTTGTACAGGTTCCGCAATTTCACCATTAGGAGAAACTATAGATATAGATATTTTATCAGGTCTTTGAAGCCATAGCATAAGAACTAAATTATCTTCATTTAGCCCTACAATAAATTCTATAATTTCTAAGGAATTGGTCTTTGAAAATCTACCATAGGCATGAGTTAAACTAGAACCTTGATTCCCAGTATTAGTAACGAATACAAGCCCCCTTCGCGATGAGAAGAAATCAATATCTTGTTCTATGGATGATAAACCTTCGTGTCCACCCCAATTTGTTCCTGTAGATAACAAAACACTCATAGGTTGCAATAGATTTCTATCATTATAATTTATAACAAATCTTATGCCAAGATAAATATCAATACCTTCAAAAATTGGAGTGCTTCTTCTATTGTTAATTCCTACTAACTTAAGATTGCTGTTTTTTGCTTCCTTCAGCTTAACAATTATAAATTCACATTCAGGAGCACTTCCTACTATGCTATTTAGACCCCTTGCACCAACTAAACCAGCCATATTTGTACCATGCCCTATTTCATCTCTTGAAGGGACTATGTCATAGGGATTACCACCTTCAGTAGAAGCTTGGATAGCTCTATTTATATCATCACGGCTATAAATTGTACCAAAAAATGCTATATCATCATTAGTATTTATGTCACTTTCAATAGTCTGATCCCATATTGCCGCAATTCTTGTATTTCCATTTGGATATTGAAATTGTGGGTTTAAGTAATCTATACCAGTATCAATAATTGCAGCTATTGTGCCATCTCCTGTAAGATTTAAAAAAGTTTCTCCATGAAATTGTGTTATGTTAGCAGCATCTACTGGTTGGATAGCTGTAAGTGTATATGGAAAACTAACATCTATAATTAGATTATCTGTTATTCCTGAATACTTGGTAATAAAGTCAATATAACTATTGGCACGAACCACTACAATATAATCTATTTCAGAAACTTTAAAGGCACAGGCATAATCTATATCATTAAGTATGCTAACAAGATCCCTATCATATTGAACAAATAGGCTTACATAATCTTCACTAAGATAGGCTTCTTTACATGAATCAATTTGTCTAGATGTATTTAAATTATTCATTAATAAACTTACATCTCCTAAAACTTGCTTATCTATCTATAGTATTCTAAACAATGTAAAGTAGTTACAATTAGAATAAAAAACCCTGGAAGGGTTTAGTCTTCTAAATAAATCATAAGGTATATATGTCTCAATATTATCATTGTAATATCTAGAGAAGCTAATATCTCCTAAAGTTATAGGTATTGCTAATAAATCTGGATGAGAATAGATACCTCTAATAGAATCGAAGGTTCCACGGATATCAAGAATTCCATAACCCCAAAATTCATTAGGATATGCTTCATTAGGTCTCTTTTTTGTTCCTCTAATTAGTAAGGTTTTAATATTTTCAGAGGATAACATATTGAAATTACCATTTGTTACTCCCCATTGATAAATTAAGGATATTGCTCCAGCCAATACTGCAGTAGCTATGCTAGAGCCGGATACAGTTGTAGTAGTATTATTTAGTGAGGTAGTTAACACATTTACACCACCACAAACTAGGTCAGGTTTAATCTTATTATTTGCTGTAAATCCAATGCCGGAATTTAAATCTATATCATTAGTATTTTGATTATAAAATCCAGTGGTAATAGCTAAATTGCTAGTAGATGGAATTGTAAGAGTTGTAAAGTTGTCAGGATTTAATAGTTCAGTTCCAGGTTTGGATATAGGCTTTGGATAAATCCAAATATTATATAAGCCATTAACTATATAATCACCGTATAAATTTAAAGTCCATATGCCAGGGGCAATATCAGGAAATTCCAAGTAAATTAATTCGTTACCAGATATGGTTTCAGGGAAGTAATAGGTTAAAATAGCAGTATTTTTTTCATACAAAAATTTAAGAAATGCTTTTTTCCCAAGCTTTACAGGAATCCTTGAAATTACTTGACCGCTAGGAGAAGTTATGCCTAAAGAAATTTTATCGGGATAGGAACACCATGTGCCTAAGTGGAATTCTCCTTGATTTGGTGCTACAGAAAATTTAATAGAGGCAGTTTCTCCCGTGTTATTTATATAACCAGAGGCATGGGTTCCAGAATTGCCTTGGTTACCAGTGCCTAAAGCAAAAGATACCTTATTACTAAAAGAATAGTAGTCTATGAGTTCCTCAATAACATTAGTACCATTATGAGAGCCTAAATTACCACTAACTGGCAAAAATATTACCATAGGAAGTTCAGAGATATAATGCTGTTGTATAAGATAAAGCATAGCTGTAGCTATATCACAATTACGATAAACTGGAGTACCATTTTGGGAAGAATTTATAGCATCACCTATTTTTCTCCAAGGTCTTAATTTTACACATATAAAATCACAGTTAGGAGCAACACCTTTAACTTCACTATAACCTCTAGCACCAATTATACCTGCGCATTGAGTACCATGACCATCAGTATCAATTTCAGGAACTATAGAATATGGATCACCGCCATCAGCTTTAAGGGAAATAGCTGCATTAATTTGTTCTTGTGAATATACAGTACCGTAATTAATATTAGGTGGACTAGGGCCATCATTATTTGTTTGATCCCAAATAGATAATATCCTAGAGGACCCATCTTCTCTAGTAAATTCTTTATTTAAGTAATCTATGCCGGTATCAATGGTGCCAATAATGACTCCTGTACCAGTTAACTCCATGGGGATACCTTCAGAAAATGGTATTATGTTAGAAGACTGCAAAGGTGATATTTGAGAAAGCATAAAGTAATTATCGGGTTTAATTATATTAATATTGTGAATATCAACTATTAAATCTTCATATCCAATTTTAATGAAGATAACTGCCATATATGGATTTAGGATTATAACTGTAGCTTGGGGAATAGTACTAATAGGAGTAATTATATCACCGGTATAATAAACAATATAACTATTATATTGGGATGTATCATCTATTTGTGTAGTTATTTCTCTTAAATCTGATAGATTCATATATTATTCCTCCATATCCATAGTATCATCTATTCTTCTATATAGTTCCTTAGGCATGTTTATAGAAAATATAGAAGGTAGATGATTTATTGTTTTACTATTACACTTATTGTACTTTCTAAATAATGAGGTTGATCTTAGATGTTCGAAAGAACCTTGAAGATTAAGCATACCGTAGCCCCATTCAGGATTTGGATATAAATCTCCAGCTCTTCTATTAGTTCCCCTAGTTAAATAAGAAATAATAGTAGGACCATACATATTGGAATCATTTCCTAGTATAATACCCCATTCAAGCATAAGTAGGGTAGCACCACATAATACTGCTCCAGCCACGGAACTACCAGAAATTACAGTATTCTTATTATTTAAACCAGTAGTTAATGCCATGATACCACCTGTAGCTAAATTTGGTTTAATTCTATTATCAGCAGTATAACCACGACCAGAATCCACAACCACTGTATTGTTATTTTGATTATAGAAAGCGGTAGTTATAGCTTTTTTTGCATTGCCTGGAATTTCTATTGTATTATAAGGTGTAGAGCTTATTATTCTAGTAGTTGGTTCTATTAAAGGTCTTTGGGGAAGCCACACATCATATTTACCATTTATTATAAAATCACCTTTAAGTCTTAATTGCCATAGACCTTCTTTAGGATTTTTAATTGCGATATATACAACTTGATTTCCAGTTGTAAATTCTGAACTTGAAAATAGAATACTAATTGTGCTATCTTCAACCACAGAAATAATCTCTTCAAATTCTGTAGCTACTAATTTAGGTTGTATAGGTTGTGAAACTTCACCACCAGGAGAAACCACAGATATGGATATTTTATCTGGTCTTTGAATCCAAAGCATGACAGATAGATTGCTTTCTTTTGAACCTACAATAAATTCTACAATATCCTGGGAATTGCTTTTAAGGAACCTTCCCTCAGAATGGGTAGCATTAGCGCCCTGATTTCCACAACTGGTTACAAAAATAAGACCTTTCCTAGAAGAAAAATAATCAATATCTTGCTCAATAGAGGTTAGTCCTTCATGGCCACCCCAATTAGTTCCTGTAGATAATAAAATACTTATTGGTGTTAAGGAATTAGAATCTTTATAATTCATAACGAATAACATTGCAAGAAGTATATCAAGACCTTCGTAGATGGGTATGTTTTTTCTGTCATTGACACCAATTAATCTAAGATTACTGGTTTTAGCTTCTTTAAGTTTTATAACAAGGAAATAACATTCAGGAGCACTACCTGTTACTCCATTTAAGCCCTTGGCCCCAACCAAACCAGCCATATTTGTACCGTGTCCTATAACATCTCTTGAAGGAACTATATCATAAGGATTTTCTCCCTTATCAAAAGCTTCAATAGCTTTATTAATTTCTTCCCTAGCGTAAAAGGTACCGAAAAATGCTGCAGGATCATCATTTATTTTATTATTTTCAATGGTTTGATCCCATATACCTATAATTCTTGTGGTTCCATCATCATTTTGAAATTGAGGATTTAAATAGTCTATACCTGTGTCTATAATTGCAGCTACAGTATTTTTACCCTTAAGATTTAAGAAGGTATTTCCATGGAAGGGAGCTATAGAAGAAGACTGTATTGGGTCTATAGATGATAAAGTATAGGGATAGCTAACATCTACTCTGAATATTTCTCTGAATTTACGAACAAAAGGACGGTACTCCCTAGCTATAACGGAAACATAGTATATTGTATCAGATAGCTTGTAAGCATAAGCATAGTCTACATCTTTGAGAATATTAACAAGATCTTTTGTAGATAAAATGAATAGAGTAACATAATCTTCACTTAGATAGGCATCTTTAAATGAACTTACATTATCCATAAAAAACTTACATCTCCAGAAAGTGTTTATCTATTTATAGTATTCTATAGTTCTTAAAGTAGTTACAAATAGTATATTTTATCACTGTAATTTTTAATTAATCTATGGAGGGAAGAACAAATAGTGGTATGACAAAAATTTATAAAGGTGCTATAATATCAAAGTAAGTTTATAGTGTAAAGATATAAACTTAATATTAGAATTATGTAAAGTACATATATTAAAAAATATACGAGGTGAAATAAATGAGTGGTGTAGCAGGAGAAGGTTGTGAAATATTAGTCCCTTTTAATGAGAGAAAGCCATTAGAAGAAATAGAAAGAAGTTTAATTAAAAAATATAGAAAGTCAGTATGGTCTAAGTTTATTAAGGCTATTAGAGAATACAACCTAGTAGAAGAAGGAGATAAGATAGCTGTTGGAATATCTGGAGGTAAGGATAGTATAATAATGGCTAAGTTATTTCAAGAATTAAAACGTCATGGTCAAGTAAATTTTGAATTAGAGTTTATTGCTATGGATCCAGGATATCATCCACAAATTAAAGAACTTTTATTGGATAATTGTAATTATTTAAATATACCAATACATACCTTTGATTCAAAAATATTTGACATTATTGATGAGATAGCAAAGGATTATCCTTGTTATATGTGTGCTAGGATGAGAAGGGGGGCATTATATTCTGAAGCTGAAAGGCTTGGATGTAATAAGCTAGCATTAGGACATCACTTTAATGATGTCATTGAAACTACAATGCTTAATGTACTTTATGGAGGAACTTTTAAAACTATGCTTCCCAAACTTAAAGCAACCAACTTTAAAGGATTAGAGCTTATACGTCCTCTTTATTATGTTGAGGAAAGCTACATAGAAAACTTTATACAAAGTAGTGGTATATGGCCTCTTAACTGTGCATGCATGGTAGCAGCAAAGAAGATTGGTAACAAGAGACATGAAATAAAGGATATGATAAAAGAAATGAAAAAGAATTTTAAAGATGTGGATAAATCTATATTTAAGGCTGCTGAAAATGTGAATATGGATGCAATTTTAGGTTGGCAAAAGGATGGACAAAAACATTCTTTCTTAGAAGAATATGATGGAGAATTTTTAGATTAGAAATCAAGATATTAAATTAAAAAACCTCTTATTTTAGAATTAAAATTCTAAAATAAGAGGTTTAATATTTTAACTTATAATTAGATTTCTATAAAAGTCCACCTATTGAAACAAATAGTGAAGCAAAAACTAAAGAAACAATTGTCATAAGTTTTATTAATATGTTGATTGATGGACCTGATGTATCCTTAAATGGATCACCAACAGTATCTCCAACAACAGCGGCTTTATGAGCATCGCTACCTTTACCACCGTGAGTACCTTCTTCAATGTACTTCTTAGCGTTATCCCATGCACCACCAGAGTTAGACATGAAGATAGCAAGCATAACTCCAGAAACAAGAGCTCCTACTAGAAGTCCACCTAAAGCCTCTGTACCAAGTAATATACCAATTACTAGTGGCATAGCTACAGCCATAACTCCAGGAAGCATCATTTCTTTTAATGCTGCAGCTGTTGAAATTTCAACACATCTTTTGTAATCAGGTTTTCCTGTACCTTCTAAGATACCAGGAATGTTTTTAAATTGATTACGAACTTCAACAATCATTTTGTTAGCAGTTTTACCAACTGACTGCATTGTAAATGCTGAGAATAAGAATGGAAGCATACCTCCAATTAATAAACCAACAATTACTTTAGGATTTAAACAGTCTATAGTAGTTAATCCAACAGCTTGAGAGTAAGAAGCGAATAATGCTAATGCTGTAAGTGCAGCAGAACCAATAGCAAATCCTTTACCCATAGCAGCTGTAGTATTACCTACAGAGTCTAATTTATCTGTAATCTTACGAACTGATGAATCAAGTCCTGCCATTTCTGCAATACCACCAGCATTGTCAGCAATTGGACCGTAAGCATCAACTGCAACAGTTATACCAGTAGTTGAAAGCATTCCAACGGCTGCAAGAGCAATACCGTATAAGCCAGCGAATGAATAAGCAACTAGTATAGCAATAGCAATTAATATTATAGGAAAAGCTGTAGATTCCATTCCAACAGCAAGTCCAGATATTATTGTTGTTGCAGAACCAGTTTCAGATTGTTCAGCAATTTTCTTTACTGATTTATAATCACTTGAAGTGTATACTTCTGTTAACTTACCAATTAATAAACCAACTATAATTCCAGAAATTATTGCGAAGAATGGTAAGAAATCTCCAAAGAATTTTTTACTAAGTATAGCAGAAGATATAACAACTAATATACTAGCTAAGTAAGTTCCACTATTTAAAGCTTTATGTGGATTTTGGCTTTTACTATTATTTACAAGCACAATACCTATTATAGAACAGAAAATTCCTACTGCAGATATTATAAGTGGGAAAAGAGCTCCCTTTACTTGAAAAGCAACTACGCCTAGTGTAATAGCAGATATGATAGAACCAACATATGATTCAAATAAGTCTGCACCCATACCAGCAACATCACCAACATTATCACCAACGTTATCAGCAATTACTGCTGGGTTACGTGGGTCATCTTCAGGTATACCAGCTTCAACCTTACCAACAAGGTCAGCTCCAACGTCAGCAGCCTTAGTATATATTCCCCCACCAACACGTCCAAAAAGAGCTAGAGTAGAAGCTCCTAAACTAAATCCAGTAAGTATTTCTGTTTCCTTTGTAAAAAAGTAAACTACACTTACTCCTAGAAGTCCAAGACCTACAACACACAGACCCATAACAGCTCCACCAGAGAATGCAATTGAAAGTGCTTTACTCATACCAGATGTTCTAGCACCTTCAGCAGTTCTTACATTAGCTTTAGTAGCTGTATGCATACCAACATAACCTGCTAGAGTTGAGAATAATGCTCCAACTAAGAAGCAAACAGCTGTAACCCAGCTACCTATTCCTACACCAATTAATACAAAAATAATTGCACAGAAAATGATTAATACTTTGTACTCTGCCTTTAAGAAAGCAGCAGCACCTTCACTTATAGCTGAAGCGATTTCTTTCATTTTATCTGTACCTTCACTACTTTTATTAATTTTTGATAGTAGTAAAAAGGCAGAGATTAAAGCAAGCAATCCAGCAACTATACAAACATAGATAAGATTGTTCATAATAAAGTCCCCCTATATATTCTTATTTAATTTTATTTAACAACTGAAGTGAAGGGTTTAACCTAGACTTCAATTGGATTTGTCCTATGTATTAACCTTGTATATGATACAAAAAATATTACGATATATCAAGCAGAAAAATTAGCCATTTTAAGTTAAAATGGGTAATTAATATATAAATTCATGTGAATAAAGATTCTAGAGAGATAAACTGAATTAATTGATATTTCATAATAAATATGTATTTAAATACAGTTTAAATCTTATTAGTACTAATAAATGTTATCATCATAATAATTTTATGTCAAATATAAGTTGAATTTTATTTAAATATCTTTGAATATATTAAAAGAAAATATAGAATTATTTTAATATACTAAATTGTGATACATTTTATATGTAGAAAGAAAGTATTAATGCCACCTTATAAATATAAATTATGATTAATAATTGTAGTTAATTTATATAAAAAGGACACCTTAAATTTTACTTAAGCTATCCTTTAGATTTTGTTAAATATGGTATACTATTAGTAAATTATTTACTTACTTTGCCAACTGGAGCTACATAGACTACAAATTCATTTTCGCCATCTAATCCAAGAAATTTATCTATAAGTTTTTGGTCATAGGCTCCTACAGCACAAGTACCACAATCTATAGCTTGGCAAGCAAGATAAAGGTTTTGACATACATGACCTGCATCAAGTAGCATAACTTTATGGGCAGCATCTAGATATCTCCATTCACCTCTATAGGGAATACAACTCCATATAAATGTTACGGCACTATCACCAACAAAGGTTTGCTCACAAGCTATATCAGAAAGTTGAGATGATAAAGTAGAATCTTCTAATATAAGAAGTAATTTATGGCTTAAGGGAAGGTATCTGTATAAGCCATTCTTAATGCCCCTAATGTGATTTATTACTAAGTATGTCTCAAAGGGATGACGAGCACCTCCAGAGGGTACGGTTCTTAGGGTTGCATAGTTATTAGCAGTAACTTTTTTTACACCTTGTGTACACCAAAGAAGAAAGGATAGTTCCTCCAAACTTAGATTATTATCAGTAAATTTACGATGACTTTCTCTTTGATTTATAATGTCTAATATATTAGATCTAACTAAAATTTTATCTGTTACCTCAGGTAAGTCTATAGTTTTTTCACTTTCATCATAAGGTTTTTGTAAAGGTGGTTGAGGTAATTTTTTTTGTTGATCGGATAACTCATATTCCCCTTCATCCTCTTCTGTTGAAAAGCTAGATTTCATAAAGTGTCGAAATTTCCCAATGTTTTTCATTAAATACAACTCCTTAAAAAGTAAAATAATGTGTTCATAAATGAGCTTAGTTAGATTTATTCTTGATTCTAAGCAATTACTTAAGAGAATAACCTCATCCTATTATTTCATAATAAGGTGCAATTTTAAATAGATAATTTGTAAAATATGTGATTTAATAATTGATAGGATATATGAAAAAATTTCTTATTTAAATAGTTGTTCTGCCCATGCGGATTTGAGAAGATTAGGGGGAGAAAAGTGGAGTTAATATTAAAAGATATACAAAAAAGTTTTGAAAATAAAATGGTGTTAAAAGGAGCATCTTTTACTTTTAAAAAAGGAAAGATATATGGACTATTAGGAAGAAATGGTGCAGGTAAAACTACTTTATTTAATTGTATAAGTGGAGAGCTAAGCAAAAATTCAGGGGAAATCATCTTAGAGAATGGATTGGGTAATGAAGGAGAGTTAGATTATTCTAATATAGGATTTGTTTTTGCAGATCCAGTATTACCAGAGTTTTTAACAGGTTATGAGTTTGTTAAATTCTATATAGATATAAATAAGGATAAGATTAATGACATTAAGGCCGTAGAGGAATATTTAAATATCATAAAAATATCTAAGGCTGATAGTCATAGATTAATTAAAACCTATTCTCACGGAATGAAGAACAAGCTCTAGATGTTATGCTTTTTAATAAGTAGACCACCTGTAATTTTATTAGATGAACCACTAAGTTCTTTTGATGTAATTGTGGCACTAGAAATTAAAAATTTATTAAAGGAAATAAAGAGTGAGCATATAATTATATTTTCAACTAATATATTACAGCTTGCCATGGATTTATGTGATGAAATTGTAGTTCTTAATTACGGAATATTAGAGGAAGTTCCAAGTGAACTTATAAAAAGTGGAAAATTTGAGGAAAGCATCATGGAAATCTTAAAGGAGGACAATTATGATTAGAACTTTTACTAATACATACAAATTCTCCTTTGTACAAGGTGCAAATACATTCATATATTTCATCAAGAGGATTCCGCTAATAGGTAAAAAAGTTCCAGAGAGTCTTTACAGTAAAACAAAGGCTAAAATTACTCTTGGAATTATATTTGAAATATTGTCTTTTTTATTTTAAGTCCTATTCTAGGACCCATTATAAATACTACTTTAATGCCACGAGATGAAAAACCTTTCAACATGATAAGATTAATGAGGGTGTATGCTAAAAAGTACTTTATAAGTGAAATGGTTTATACCAAAATTTTAGCTTTTATACATTTTACTCCCGTGATGATGGTACTGTTTTCTCCAGTAAAGGGAATAATTTTGACCTTTGAGTTTATACTCATTAGATTCATATGGGAGTTTATTCATTTATTTGGATTTAGTAGATTTAATGAGATGATATCAAATATGGATATATTTATTGGGACATTGGTGATTATTTGTCCTTTACTAGCTTATGTTCCTTTATTTTTTCATGTTAATATAGGACTTCATAGGTGGATATATGATTACAGGATTATTATCCTATTATTTTTATTGTCAGTTTTATCTCTTAGATATATCTTTAAATACAAAAGATTTAAGGATATTGGTAAAATTATATGCACTAAGGATAATGTTTTAGAGAAACAAAAATTAGTAAAAGATGTTGAGTTTAAAGATGTAGAAATAAATGAGAAGAAGATAAAAGTAGAAGACTTGAATTCCAGTATCTATGAAAATAAGCAAGACTATGAATATCTTAATGCTATATTTTTCAAAAGGTACAAAAAACTTTTATCAAAGTCTTCAAAATATATAATTATAGGAAGTTTTATAGTAACGATGGTTGCCATTGGATTTATTTTGTGGAAACCAAGTGATAAGGTGGGGATTATAGATTTTTTCAAGAATAAAACTTCTGGTTGGATATTTGCAATGTACTTTTTATCTACGACAGAAAGAATTTGTAAAGCTATGTTTTTTAATTGTGATATAAGCTTACTTAGATATGGGTACTATAGACAAAGGGAAGCTATATTTTCTAATTTTAAATCTAGGTTAAAAAGGGTAGTTGTCTTTAATATTCTTCCTGCTTTAGTAATTTGCTGTTGTATAATTTCCATACTAATAGCATCTGGAGACCTTAAGGCAATATTAGAATTAAGCTATTTATTTTTAAGTATAATAGCCTTGGCTTGCTTTTTTTCCATACATCATTTAGCCATATACTGCTAACTTAGAGGTTAAAAGTCCACTATTCAGGGGAATTAATACAGTAATGTATGTAGTTTGTTATATGTGTTCAGGAACTGATAGCTCTTCCTATATGTTTAGTATAGGAGTAATCATATTCACTGTAATATATATGATTATAGCATTAATATTAGTTTATAAATTAGCACCTAAGACATTTAAACTTAAATAGATAACAAATATTAAAAAACTTCTATGAATTTGTAAAGATTTAATGTATAATATATAGGCAACTCATAAACAAAGAAATATTTCATTATGATTATGATAAGCTCTTAGAAAATTATAGGATTAGTGCAAAAAATATTACATTATAAGCAAAGAGGAAGAATCCAAGGGGTTTTTCCTCTATATTTTTTCAAAAATACAAGAAGTGAGAGGTGAAAAACAATGACAATTAATAGAGAAGAGACTTTGAAGGAAGAAATGAAATTCAGTAGTACTAAGGAATGGATAGAAGAACAACTTTTAAACACTGAGAAAAAGTGTGAAGAGTATGAAAAGAAAGTAGCAACTCTTAAAAAATCTTCAAGGGGTACTTTTAGTACAGAACTAATTTTAGCTGAGAACATTCAAGACTTCGCCAATAAAGATTTGCACAAGTATAGTGAAAGCAAAGATAATCCATACTTTGCAAGAATTGATTTCAAGGAAAAGATAAGAGATGTGGAAAGTTTTTATATTGGTAAGTTTGGACTTATAGATGAAGTTAAAAACGAAGAGGTTGTCATTGATTGGAGAGCACCTCTTGCCAATTTATATTATAGTGGAACTTTTGGAACAGCATCTTATACTGCTCCCATGGGAGAAATCCAAGGTGAGCTACTATTAAAAAGAAAATTCCAAGTTAAGGATGGGAAAATAGTAAATATCTTTGATGAGGGAGTAAATGAATTAATAGTTCCAGTATCAGAAGATGGAGAAGAACTAGTAGATGAGTTTTTAAAAATAAATCTAGAAGAAAATATGAGTAAAAAGCTGAAGGATGTAGTAAATACAATTCAGAGGGAACAAAATGAAATTATTAGGGCATATAAAAATAAACCAATAATTATTCAAGGTTCTGCAGGGTCAGGAAAGACTACGGTAGCATTACATAGATTAGCATACCTAGTATATACTTATGGAGATGAAATGAATAATAGAAACATACTAGTAGTTGCACCAAACCAGTTATTTTTGGACTATATATCAGATATTTTACCAAACTTAGGAGTTAGTAATGTAAAACAGTCAACCTTTGAGGAGCTTTGTAGTACAATTTTAAATGTTAAATATAAAATAATAACTAAGGATAAAAAGCTTGCACATATAATGGAGTGTAGGGATGAGGAAGAAATTAAATACATTACCGCATCCAGCAAGATAAAAGGTACTATGACCTATAAGACCATTATGGATAGGTTTATTAAATATTTAGAAAGAAAAAGTTCTGAAGTAGAGGATATATTAGTAGATGGATACATTTTATTTTCATCAAAGGAAATAAAAAGATTATATATAAAGGATTTAGAAAATTTACCTATTAACAAAAGAAAAGATGAAATAAATAAATACTTTAAAGGTAAATTGAAAAGCCGAATAGAAGAAATTAAAGAAAAGATAGAAAATGTATACTTTTTTAAGATAAAAGATATAAAGGATAGAAAAGATATATCAGAGGAAGATAAAAGAAAAGAAATAATTAAAACCTATGATGAACGAGATGAGCTTATAGCAGGACTAAAAACTAAAGGTAGTAAGGCATTAAAAGAGTTCTTTGGTAATTGGAAGAAGATAAGTGTAGTAGATAGCTATATAAATTTTTATAATGATGAGGAAGCATTTTCATCTGTAACAGATAATTGCATACCTAAAAAGTTAGCTGATTATATGAGAGATGAAATAAATAATAATATTGCCACTAAAAATATAGACTGCGATGATTTAACGGCGTTGACATACTTACAATTGAAGTTAGAAGGTGTCAAGGGAGAGAATTATATTCATACTGTCATTGATGAAGCACAAGATTATAGTATTATGCAGTTTAGTGTATTGAAGGAGATATCAAAGAATAACTCCATGACTATAGTGGGGGATTTAGGACAAGGAATCTATAATTATAAAGGAATTAATTCATGGGAAAGTTTAATAGAAAAGGTATTTAGCCAAGATGCCACTTATATAACTTTATCCCAAAGCTATAGGTCTACAGTAGAAATAATAGAGTTTGCAAACAAGGTATTAGAAAAGCAAGAGTTAAATATAAAACCAGCTCTTCCTATATTAAGACATGGAGATGAACCTAGGGTTATTAATGCTAAAGAAGATGAAGAAGTAAGAGTTATTGAATCTTTATTAGAAGAAATATATAGTAAGAATAAAAAAACTGTAGCTATAATTTGCAAAACCTATACTGAGTGCAAGGAATTACATAAAAGGCTTAAGAAGGAGTCAAAATATAAATGGGAACTTATAGAAGAAGGTCAAAGTAAATTAGATATAGATAAGTTAATTATACCTAGCTATATGACCAAGGGGTTAGAGTTTGATGCAACTATTGTTTACAATTGTAATGAAGATATGTATAGAAATGAAGCCTTAGATAAAAAGTTGCTATATGTAGCTTTAACTAGAGCATTACATCTTCAATATGTAATGTATAAAGAATCACTTTCTTCTTTACTTGTATAGGTATAAGCATAATTGCACTAAGGAATAATAGGTTATAGTTTAAAATAGAAGTTATTGTACTATAATTTAAAGGGAATAGAAAAAAAGTGTAAATTATGATATATTTAAGGTTGTGTAAGTCAAAATAATTAGATAATTTATTGATAATATGAATTATGTTTCGATAATGAAGGTATATGAATGCCATTATATTATTAAATTATTTGATAATAACCTAAATAAAATATAATAAGAGGAAGTGATTATTATGGGAGAAAATATAGGAAATACGTCTTCAAATTTTATTAAAAGAATAGTGGTGGATGACTTACAGAGCAAGAAACATGACAATATAATTACTCGTTTTCCACCAGAACCAAATGGATATTTACATATAGGACATGCAAAATCTATAGTTTTAAACTTTGAGTTAGCAGATGAGTTTAATGGAAAGACAAACTTAAGATTTGACGATACAAATCCTACTAAAGAGGATACTGAATATGTTGAATCTATAAAAGAAGATATAAAATGGCTTGGATTTAACTGGGATGATTTATACTTTGCATCAGATTATTTTGAGGAAATGTATAATAGGGCAGTACTCTTAATTAAAAAAGAATTAGCCTTTGTATGCGATTTAACTCCTGATGAAATAAGAGAATATAGAGGTAGTCTAAAGGAACCAGGAAAAGAAAGTCCTTATAGAAATAGAACCGTTGAAGAAAACTTAGATCTATTTGATCGTATGAGAAAAGGTGAGTTTAAAGATGGAGAGAAGGTTTTAAGAGCGAAAATTGATATGAACTCTCCTAATATAAATATGAGGGATCCTATAATCTATCGTATATCTCATACAGCTCATCACAATACAGGAGATAAATGGTGTGTATATCCAATGTATGATTTTGCGCATCCACTAGAAGATGCAATTGAAGGCATAACTCATTCAATCTGTACTTTAGAATTTGAGGATCATAGACCACTTTATGATTGGGTAGTAGAAGCGTGTGAAATGGAAAGTACACCAAGACAAATAGAATTTGCAAGATTAAATATTACTAATACAGTAATGAGTAAAAGAAAACTTAAAGCTTTGGTAGATGAAGGTATTGCTGATGGATGGGATGATCCAAGAATGCCAACTATAGCTGGATTAAGAAGACGTGGGTATACTCCTGAGTCTATAAGAAACTTCTGCAGAGAAATAGGAGTAGCAAAAAATGATAGTATTGTAGATGAACAATTATTAGAACATTTTATTAGAGAAGATTTAAGTGCTAAAGCACCAAGAACCATGGGAATTATCAGGCCTTTAAAGGTGGTTATAACAAACTACCCAGAGGGTGAAGTTGAAATGTTAGAGATTGAAAATAATCAAGACGACCCATCTATGGGTAAAAGGATGGTACAATTCTCTAAGGAAATATATATTGAAGAAGAAGATTTTATGGAAGAGCCACCTAAAAAGTACTTCAGATTATTCCCAGGAAATGAAGTTAGACTTAAGGGAGCATACTTTATAAAGTGTAATGATTTTATTAAAGATGAGTCTGGAAAAGTTGTTGAGATTCATTGTACCTATGACAAGGAAACTAAGAGTGGAACAGGATTTACAGGTAGAAAAGTCAAGGGTACAATACATTGGGTAGATGCTAGCTCTGCTATACCATCAGAATTTAGACTATATGAGCCTTTAATAAAGGATGAAGAAATTGATGAAAATAAAACTTTCCTAGAATGTGTTAATCAAAACTCTTTAGAAGTATTACAAGGTTATGTTGAAGATAATATGAAGGATGTAAAATCAGATGAGAGCTTCCAGTTCTTCAGGCATGGATATTTTAATGTAGATTCCAAATATTCTACAGAGGATAAACCTGTATTTAATAGAATAGTATCTTTAAAAAGTTCTTTTAAAATAAAATAAAAATATCACCTCTTAATTTTTAAAAATTAAGAGGTGATATTTTTCATAAAGTATAATATTAAATATACTCATAGATTTACTATATATGAATTATATGTTACATTTTAGGTAGTAATATAAACATTAATGGTGTAAGGTCGTTAATTATAATATATGGACAAGCATAAAAACTGTATGTAAGAATAAAGGAGGAACTATGAAAAAGATATTAACTGGTTTACTAGGCATCTTTTTAGTATTTTCAGTGATGAATACTACTGCTTTTGCAGATACTAAAGAGATGAGAGGCGCATGGATTAGCACCGTGTGGAATCTTGATTGGCCAACTGTTGGTGCTAGAAATAATGTGGTCCAACAAAAACAAGAATATATAGCACTACTAGACAAGCTACAAGCAGCAGGACTAAATAGTGTTATAGTGCAAGTAAGACCTAAGGGAGATGCTCTATATAATTCTAGCCTTAATCCTTGGTCTGATATACTTACTGGAACTCAAGGCAAGAACCCAGGATATGACCCATTGGCATTTATGATTGAAGAAACTCATAAAAGAGGAATGGAGTTTCATGCTTGGTTTAATCCCTATAGAATAACAACTTCTGGTACAGACGTAAATACACTAGCATCAAATAATATGGCTAGGAAGAACCCTAGTTGGGCTATAGCTTATAACAATGCATTATATTATGATCCAGGCAATCCACAGGTGGTAAATTATTTAGTGGAAACTGTAGCTGAAGTAGTGAAAAATTACAAGGTAGATGGAATTCATTTTGATGATTATTTCTATCCAAGTAAATCTTTTAATGATGATACTAGCTACAGTAAGTATGGTAATGGAATTAATAAAGATGACTGGAGACGTGCTAATGTCAATACATTGATTCAGAAAGTACATGCCAAAATTAATAGTATAAACTCATCAGTATCCTTTGGAGTAAGTCCAAGAGGAATATGGAAAAATGCATCTAGTGATCCAGCCGGTTCAGCTACAAATGGTGGACAAAGCTACTATGATATATATTGTGATTCTGTAGCATGGATAAAGAATGGATGGGTTGATTATATAAATCCACAAATATATTGGACTTTTGAAAATAGTGTAGCTCCCTATGGAGTTCTTGTAGATTGGTGGGCAAAACAAGTTCAAGGCACTAATGTTAAGCTTTATATTGGACATGATGTTTCTAAAACTGAGGTATCTAATCAAATAGAAAAACAAGTAAATTATAGTAGAGCTAATTCAGAAGTAGATGGAAATATATATTTTAGAGCAAAATTTATATCTGAAAATAGTACACTTCAATCAAAATTAAAACAGTTAAATAAAGTTACACATAAACAACTTAAGGGTTTAAATAGATATGAAACATCAGTAAAGGTAAGCAAAGAAGGTTGGAGTAGTGCAAATACTGTGCTATTGGTAAATGGATATGCAAATGCTGATGGTCTTGTAGCAACTCCATTGGCATCGGCTTATGGAGCTCCAATAATTTTATCAGAGAAGAATTCATTACCAAGTGAAACTAAGGCAGAAATAAAGAGATTAAATCCATCTAAAGTAATACTTATAGGTGGGAAAACAGTTCTTTCAGATAGTTTGAAAAAACAATTACAAGAAATCAAACCTAATTTGGATATCGATAGAATAGGCGGTGCTACTAGATTTGATACTTCACTTTTAGTAGCTAAAAAACTAGATACCATAGTAGATGTGAATAAATCTTATGTATGCTATGGGTTAGGTGAAGCAGATGCACTATCTATAGCAGCAAAAGCTGGAGAGGATAAAGCTCCTATAATTTTAGCTGAAAAGAATGCTATACCTAAGAGTACTATAGATTGGCTAAGAGGTGAAAGCCTTCAAACTGCATACTTTATTGGAGGAACAACCAATATAACTAAAGCTGTAATATCACAAATGAATTCTATAACATCTTCAGATGTAAGTGGAAATAGAGTTGCAGGTAATAATAGATATGATACAAATGCAGCTGTGATTAAAAAGTTTTATACTAACTCAGGTCAATCTGGTATTAGTGTTACTAAGGGATTAGTATTAGCAGATGCATTAACATCTGGTCCATTAGCAGCAAAATTAAAGACACCTATAGTGCTTGTAGACACTGAACTAAGTAACAATCAAAAACAGGTTTTAAGTACAAAACAAGCATCCTTAGTATATGAGATAGGAGGAGGCATAAATCCTTCTGCAGTGCAAGATGTTATAAATAGAGTAAGGTAATTTGAAATATTATTCAAATTAAATAAACTCAGTTAATGTAATGATCATTACATTAACTGAGTTTTTTAATATATGATATTATTATATGTTTATGTTAGAGTCTATGTCAGAGAATTCTACCATGAGTTTCTCGCTATTATTAGTAATATTTTGTGATATATGATTTTCCACATCTAAAGTGGCCCTATCAACTTCCTTTATAGGAAGGGTAAATATAAATTCACAACCTTTGTTTGGTTCACTTTTAAGAATAATGGAACCATCTAAAAGTTCTACTAGAGATTTTACCAAGGAGAGACCTATACCACTACCCTCTTTACTTTTAGATTTTTCATTTTTTACTTGAGTAAATCTTTCAAAGATGCTTCTTTGCTTATCTTTAGGAATACCAATTCCAGTATCCTTTACTGAAACAGATATGGATTGTTTTAAACATTTTAAAGTTACGTATATACATCCTCCTTTAGGGGTAAATTTAATAGCATTTGAAAGAAGATTTAATATAATTCTATCTAGTTTTTCAGAATCTAGGGGCATATAAACTTCTTCTTCATTAGTATCAAATACTATAGAAATTCCTCTAGCAGATGCATATTCAAGTACAGACATAGTGATATCTTCTACTACTTCTACTATATTTTTAACTTCAAATTCTACATGATAAAATCCAGAATCAATTTTCGTCATATCAATTAGATTATTTATAAGCTTAAGTAGTCGAAATCCATTTTGACGTATATATATTAGTTTAACTTCATCATCTTTATTAGCAAAAGTAAGTTTGCCGTTATCTTTATATATATCTAAAAGTTGTAGCCCGGATAGTATAACATTAAGTAAAGTACGTATTTCATGAGAAAAGTTAGCTAAAAATTCAGTTTTAATTTTATCACTTATCAGAAGTTCATCATATCTTTTCTTTGCAACAATCATATTTTTAGCATTATTTGTTTTTTGGATTGTTTGAATAGCTAACATTATCATACATACTAGCAAAATTAGAAGTAAAAGAAATACTATACCTAGAGAGACGCCTTTATTTATCCAACTATCATTTATAAATATAACATTCTCGGGAAGAGAAGAACGAGATATATTTTTTATTGTTACTTCCGATGCATCAAATAACAAGGTACTACCAGGATCGTATATACTTGGAATATCCTTTGGTTTTGTACCATTTATTACACGAATAGCAGTTTCATAAATGATTTTACTGTGATTTTTTGCAAATAATATATGTCCACCGATAGCTCCATTTCCAACATAAGTTTCTTTAAAAGTATATAATTGACCATGGGAATAGTTTTTTATAATATGTGTTGTATTCTTGGGTGAAATTATAATGTTAGAAGTATCTTTGAAATTACCAACAATTATTGAAGGTGTATTGCTAGGGTATTGAGATAATTTATAGCATAAATCATCAATATAATCACTTTTTATAAAATTAAATCTTAACACATTAGTATAATATGGAATAGTATCTCTTACTTGGTTTTCTATATACTTAGATTCTATAGTATTATCCAATAAAATATTTATTTCAGAAGTGTTTGGATTTGTATGTAAAATTAAATCAACTAGGGTACGTACATTAACTGGTTCCATTACTCCAGTAAAGTTATTAAATGGATAGGAAGACAGCTTACTAACATCATTAATACCACCATATACCACAGGTACATTTGTAAACATAGGAGTATTATAATAATTTCCTACAAAATTCAAAGATTCATCATCAAGAGTAACAATTAAATCAAATTTAGTATTTTTATATTTTAATGACCATAGGTCAGCTTGCTTATCTAAATAGGATTTGTCATCATTTGTTATAGATAGGAATTCTGTTCGTGTATGAATATTTAAGTCGCTTGAAGTTAGTGAAGTTTTGAGATTATCTAGGAGATAAGATTCCCAGAGTTCATTTTCGCTTTGAGAAGATAAAATTAATACTTCTTTATACTTTAAAAGGGATTGATCAGTATCACTTGATGGCGTAGCAAAAACTGTGATAGAGTTAAAGGACATAACTATGACTAAAACTAAATTCACTAATACATATATAAATTTATTTCTTTGACAGGAGAATACATATTTATCATTCATACAAATCACCTAACATATCTATACTTGATTTTAAAATATATTTAATTGACTTGGAATAAAGTATTTGAGCAAGCATCCCAAGAAAGTATATATATCGACATAATAATTATATCATGAAAATTATATAGATAATAGAATATTTTTAACATTGTATTAATTATTAATATATTTATTATTATCTTAGAGAATATAATAAATATATTTCCATAAAATAATACTATTAAAATTGTGGTGGGAGTATATATGAGTAGTGACTGTGGTGTGAAATGNNACGGTAAAATATTAAAATTTAATTATGAAAATCTAAAACTTAATGGGAATACGAAATCAGATTATAATAATATTAATTTAGAGGATGTATGTTATAGTAATTGTGAATTTAAAAATATGAATTTTAAAAATAATTGCTTTGCAAATGTTATATTTATTAATTGTAAGTTTGTAAATTGTAGATTCATTAGAGGAAAGATAAATTTAAGAAATTTTTTGGAGTTTAATAATTGTATTTTAGACAAAATATACATTAATAATTGTAATTTTTCAGCTTTATATATAAAGGAATGTTCATTATATAAGGTTGATTTTAAAAATAGCTTTATGAAAGGTTGTAATTTTGTAAAAAATAGTTATGATGAGGTTAGATTTATAGATGATTGTAATTTAATGGACTGCATAATAAAAGATATGGAAGAAACCATGGATATAAAGTTTATTAACGAGAAATCTTATACTAAGCTTAATTATGGTTCTTATATAGGAAAATTCAACTATAAGGATATGAAAAAAAATAATACCTGTAGTAATAATAAAGAGCCATGTAATTGCATATGTAATTGTAATTATCTAAATATTAGTTTTAGCTACATGGATTTTGGTGAACAATATTTAAGAAATCATGTAGGTGGAAGGTATGGTAGGTGTTTTTATCAAAGTAAATTAGCTTTTCATAGGACGCTTAGAGGTAGGAAGAAATTTTATTCTTCCGTGGCCAATATAGTATGTGGCTATGGTGAAAAGCCTTATAGAAGTTTTATGTTATCTTTAATTATTATTTTGATATTTGCTTTATTATACATGATTACTGGTATAAACTGCTCCAACGGAGTAATTGGAATTAGTGGGTTAGCAGGTAATTTTTCTGTTAAAATGCTATTTAAAAATATAATTTATTGTATTCACTTTAGTTTAGTTACATTTTCTACAGTAGGATATGGTGATTTATTGCCATATAATATGATGGGGGTTATACTAAGCAGTATAGAAATACTTATAGGAATTATAATGATAGGAATTTTGACATCTACTTTAGTTAGAAAGATGACAAGATAAACAGATTTACAATTATTAAAGCATGTACATAGAATATAAAGCAAGGTAAATTTTATGGGAGGTCACTTTTGAGTGAACTCCCATAAAATTTTATTGTTATATAAAACCTTCTATATGTTTTGCTCTTTCAAAGGAATTTTCTATGATTTCATCTGGATATCCAATATATTTTAAAAGTTTTATTGCATTTTTTGTTTGAGATACTCCTTGTTTCAGTTTATAGTCAAAGGAAAGCCCTTCGTTACTATCTACATCTTCACTGAAATAAAAGAAATCATAGTAATCTTTAAGAATATCAGCTAGTTCCCTATCATGAGTAGCAACTATAGAAATTGCTTTTTTAGAGTTAATATATTTTAGGATTTCAGCTGAAGAAGCAATTCTTTCTACAGGATTTGTACCTCTAAAAATTTCATCTATGGCGCAGAAAATAGGAAGAGGTTTTTCTGTAGCTTTTATAATTCTAAGGATGGATTCAGCCTCTGCCATGTAATAGCTTTTCCCTGCATTTACATCATCGCTTGGACTAATTGAAGATACAACATTGAAAAAGCTAGCTTCGTAATTTTCAGCTAGTACAAAATTGAAACTTTGTGCAAATACTATGTTAATTCCGAGCATCCTTAAGAAAGTTGATTTTCCAGACATATTTGTACCGGTAAGAATGATACCATGTTTATTAATATTAATGGAATTTGCAACAGGATTTTTAACAAGGGGATGAATTCCTTCAGAAATATTTAGCTTTAGTCCCTGATAAAATTTTGGTTTGGTATATGGTATATCAAGTCCACTTTGGTAGCTTGCCACAGATGCTAAAGCTTCAATTTCTCCAATTATGTAATATAAGTCTAAGAGGTAATTCTTTTTCTCCTTAAGTTCACTACTAAGTTTATAGTAAGCGGCTTCTTCTAACAAAAGTGGTACAGAGATGAACTCAAAGAAACCTTCAAACATGGTGGTAAACCCAACAAGTCTAGTTCCTCTATCTATGGTTTTTATATTGTTTAAAATATTGGTTATTTGGCATTTATAGTCCTTAAGTTCAGAAATATTAAGATTTTTTAACTTTTTCGCAGCAACGATTATTTTTCGTAGGTATAATAATCCTTTATCTTTGATATTTTTAGCTTCAGCCATATTTATAAATGCATTAACCCATAAAATTATAGCAAAACCAAACATATACTTAGGATTTTTGGTCATTATAGATATAAGTATTATTAGTATAGGTAGAAATTTACCTAAGAAAGTATATAAGTAATATTTACTCTTATTAACTTTAAGATATGTTTCTAGCATTTCTATAAAACAGTCTTTATTATCGAATCCCATATTAAAAAAATGCATTTGAACTTGGCATTTTTTATCTTCATTATCCTTAAAGAAGCTAATTATATTATTTCTTCTGTTAAGTTCTTTTTCATCTATAATAATATTCCTTATCATAGAATATAAAGCAGATTCTCCTGCGCTACTATAGGTTCTATCGAATTTTTCGTAAACTCTATTCATATCTAGATCATTGAAACTTTGTTCATCTAGAAAATATTCAGTTTTAGGTCTGATATCAAATAACCGTCTAATAGACTTGAAGTTACGTACCCTTTCATTATCTCGTTTAGAATCTTCTTTAATATAGTTAAATTTGATTTTAGACAATATATCACTTCCAATACATGTTATTATTTAACATTATAACTCATTATTATATTTTAGTCTAACAAGTAGGGACGACCTACTATTTTTTTAGGAAGAATATGAGAGTTTATGATATAATATGAGGTATATTATAAATGTAGTAGAAGAGGATATATTAATTATATATTTTAGTGAAATAGACAGTGAATGGAGGTGATTTTATGGATATTAAACAGGCCTTAAGTAAATTTAAAGCGGATAAGAAGCATAGATTTTTTATAATCAATGGCAAAGAAGGTATAGGGAAAACTAAAGCAGCTTTATCAAGAGCTATATTTTTACAAGACAATTATTGCATTAGAGAAAATGAAAATATATTATTTATATCTAATGAGGTTTTAGAGGATACTTTAGAAGAGGTAAAGCAAGATGTAAATAGAAATAATACGTTCTTTGCATATTTAAATAATAATGTTGAGGTTTGCAGTAAAAAACAATTAATAAATAAATGTTTCCAGTATATAACATCACGCAACCCTTTGAAAGGTAAAAGGTTTTGCAATAAGGATGTGACAAAGGCTTTCATTTTAGAAGGAATTGGAGAATTGCGACAGAAGGAAAGAAGAATAAATAAGATTATATTAACAAAAAATATAGATTTTTTATTCGATGAAATTCTCTATATAAAACATTTGAATATAAGCTCCCTTGAAGAATATCAAAATTTAAATAGAAAAAAAAGAGGGTTTTCATTAAGAAAGAATTCTAATAGTAGAGAAGCTATTTATAAGTTATATATGTGGTATTGTAACTACATGGAAGAAAATAGGCTAATTGATTATATAGATGAGTTTAAAATTGTTTATGATAATATAGATAATCTTAAAGACTTAAAGTATGCACATATAATAATAGATAATGTAGAACAGTTAACCATTGAAGAAGTAAAATTTATTCGTGGACTTTTAAAAGATTTTACTTATAGTAACTTTATTTTGGTAAAAAATATTAATCCGATTGACACAGGAAAACCTTGGCTTCAATACTTTAAACGAAATAAGGATGTTAATATTTTTGATAGTAATAAATATAAGGTTGTTAATTGTAGTAAAGTATCAAAGAAAAATGTGACTAAAAAAATTATAGAACAAACTATCGAAGACCAAATTAATAAAGAGTTGAAGGAAAGTGAAATGGTTAAAAACAATGAATATATTGAAACCTATAAATATGTAGATTTAAAACATAATATATCTCATGATTTTGCCATAGATACTAGTAATTATAATGAAGTTATTTTAAGCCCTAACACTACTAGTGAGATAATAGGAGATAAGGAAATAAATAAAGTTCCAGTGTACAATGAGATTGCTGCGGGGCAACCTATTTCTATTAATAATGAAATAGAAGGGCAATTTAATGTTCCTATATATTGGCTTAAAGGGGTACAACAACCTTTTATATTAAAGGTAAAAGGGGATAGTATGATTAATGCTAATATTGAAGATGGTGATTATATAGTTATAAATAAGCAAACTATGGCAAATCATAATGAGATAGTTGCTGTAAGTATAGATGGAGAAGCTACCCTTAAGAGGCTATGGTTAAAAGGAAATAAGGCAGTATTAATGCCAGAAAATGATAAATACTATCCTATAGAGATTAAAGAGGATAATGCTTATATTATTGGGAAAGCTGTAGGGTTAATTAAGTCTATTAGCTAGCATCTATGTAAGTATTAAAATAATAACAAATTATTTTATGTATACAGGTAGAGTAAATAATTTATCTAAGTTTACTCTACCTTTTTATTTTATAGTCTCAATAATGCTTATAAAATAAAGATCAATAGAATGTCTATAAAGCCACCTATAGCTATAGAAATCCAATTTAGAAAAAGATGAAAATTTATATTATTAAGGGTATTAAAAATGTTATCTTTATTTTTTGTAAAATCTTTATTGTCCATATATTTAGAATATATTTCATTTAAAATATAATATGACATACCTAAAGATTTGCTGTTTATAGCTGATGTAATAGACATTAATAACATGATTAAGCCTTCTACAAATATAATATCTTTAAAGAAAAAGTTAGTTAGTGGTGTAAATATCCCTGCTATAGCTAGAGTTAGAATACTCCACATCACACCACAGATAAATAGCTTTAAAGTAATTTTTACTGATGTATTTTTCATGAAATTCACCTCGCTTGAAAATGAATTCTTATTAAATTATAAGAGTTTAATATAATATATGATTAAAAAGCCATTTAGGTAATGGAAATAAGAAAAATGTAAACCGTAGAAACTTACTAAGCCATGGTGTATAATTATCTGTGAAGTTTGGTTTAATCTGATTATGAGAGGGAGAGATTTTATGTTAAGTAGAGTGAGATTAAATTTAGAAGCAGTAGAAGCAATGCTTTATTATTGGCAAGCAGCGTCTGAAAAGGATAACATTTCAGAATCATTTTTCTATGATGTAGCAAAAATGCCAGGATTAATTGTTGCCTATGATGATGAATTTAATGGAGAATCTGTAAGACGTGCTTTAAGCGCTATAAAAAATAGAGAACCTTTTGATGGAACTAAAAAAGAAAAGAAGTTCTGGAACAACAATATGTGGATGATGGAAGACTTAGAATTTACACATGCAATGGCAACACCACTAAAAGTATTAAATTTAGATTCATTAGCAAGTGAATTTCAGAATGAAGAAAATAAATATAATTATGATGAAGTAGAAGTTATTTTCTCACCATTACATTCTGATGAATATATAATCTCGGGAAATAAGTTAATTATAAATTTCTTTAGAATAAAGATTGATTTAATGGATGGTAAACCAACTATTGGAGATATAGAAATAATAGAATATATTAAAGAAAAGATTAAGGAAGTATTACAATAGTGACAATACTGTAAAATTAATTGAAGAAAGGGTGTTGAAAGATGACCTAAATTAGTCATAAACAATACTCTTTTTTAACTATATTTTTACATAATGCATGTCTCATACTTTTAATAATCTTTTAGCTGTAGTATTATAGTTATAGGATATATGAAGAAATATCTAAAAACTAAGTAGTGTGGTGTAATGAAGTATGGACAAAACTAATTTTAGTATAGGATTTTTTGATTCAGGGGTTGGAGGTATTAGTGTCCTAAAGGAAGCAGTGAAGCTACTACCTAAAGAAAATTACATATATATAGGAGATTCTTTAAATGCACCCTATGGAGTGAAAACTCCAGAGGAAGTTAGAAAGTTAACCTTTAATATGGTAGATAAGCTTATTTCTATGAATGTGAAAGCTATAGTAGTGGCATGCAATACTGCTACTAGTATCGCAATCGATGAATTAAGAAGGATTTATAAAGAAATCCCCATAATTGGAATAGAGCCAGCTTTAAAGCCGGCAGTAGAGAATTATGGTAATGGAATAATAGTGATAATGGCTACACCAATGACTTTATCTGAGAATAAATTTAGTGAACTAAGAGAAAAATATAATAAGGCTTCTGATATTATTTCAATGCCATGTGATGGTTTGGTGGAAATCATTGAAGGCGGAAATATTAAGGGTGAAGCTGTAGAGGGATATTTAAGAAATAGGTTTAAAGATGTACCTAAAGAGAGAGTGTCCTCTGTAGTTCTTGGATGTACTCATTATCCATTTATTAAAGAAGCACTAGTGAATGTTATAAATGATGATGTTGCTATTATAGATGGTAGTTTAGGAACAGTAAAACAATTGAAGCGTAAGTTAGATCAAAAAGGTTTATTAAATAATAATAATGAACAAGGCACTGTTAAAATATATAATTCTAAGGATGATAAAAGTTTAATAGAATTGTCATATAAGTTGCTTGATGCAGATAAAAACAGCAAATAACTCTGCTTATAATGAGTATAATAAATTACATAGACATAATTAAACAATTAATAATATAAAGAAAGAAAAGAGGAAGATGTATGAATCCAATAGTAACTTTTGAAATGGAAAACGGAAAAATAATGAAGGCAGAATTATATCCTGAAATAGCTCCGAATACAGTAAAAAACTTTATAGACTTAGCTTATAAGGGATTTTATGATGAATTAATTTTCCATAGAGTAATACCAGGTTTTATGATTCAGGGTGGTTGTCCAGAAAAATCAGGAATGGGTGGCCCAGGATATTCAATTAAAGGAGAATTTAGTGGAAATGGATTTAAAAATGATTTAAAACATAATAAGGGTGTTTTATCAATGGCTAGAGCTCAACATCCAGATTCAGCGGGTTCTCAATTTTTTATAATGGTTGCAGATGCACCACACCTAGATGGAAGTTATGCTGCCTTTGGTAAGTTAATAGAAGGTCAAGATGTAGCAGATGAAATAGTAAGCTCTCAAACAGATAGAAGAGATAGACCATATGAAGATCAAGTTATAAAATCTGTAACTGTAGAAACTTTTGATGTAAACTACGGAGAACCAGAAAAATTATAATGGAAGGTATTTAATATGAATATACTTAAAGATAGATTAATTATAGCTTATGGGCTTAATGATGAAGAGATAGAAAAATTAAATATAAAGTTCAAAGATATATGTATAAAACCATGTGTATCAATAAATGAAAATATGGGAGAATATACTTTAGAGCATATATTAAAAGAAGAGAGCTTATCAGATAGTGATACTAAACTACCTGAAGAAAAAGTTATTATACTTAATGGGTTTTTAGGGATTTATCTTCAACAAGCTGTTAAAAAGGTTAGAGAAGTTTTAGGTCCAAAGCCAATATTAGCGTCTACTACCCCAAATTCTATTAAAATGACTCTTCATGAATTGATAGATCATTTAGTAAAAGAAAGACAATATTATCAGAAATAATTTTTAAGCCAAATAATTTAGAAATCCTCTATGACTAGAGGGTTTCTATTTAGATTAAGGAGATACAGGGAGGATAATTAAGAATGAGTACTGTTGGAGAAAGAATTAAGCAAGGAAGAAATACTAAGGGAATGACTCAAAAGCAA
Source organism: Clostridium sp. UBA7503 (assembly GCF_002477055.1). Lineage (NCBI taxonomy): Bacteria > Bacillati > Bacillota > Clostridia > Eubacteriales > Clostridiaceae > Clostridium > Clostridium sp. UBA7503. The sequence goes on along the minus strand of NZ_DLNT01000021.1, from coordinate 78,978 downwards.
CTTGCTAAGAAGCTTGGAGTATCAGAAAACTATATAAGTGACGTTGAAAATGGAAAAAAAGTTGTAGAAGAAAAGTTTATAGAAAGAGTAGGTAAGGTTTTAGGTGGAGATCTTGCAGAAATGACTACGCTGTTTGATAATATAGCTTATGAAGAAAGAAAATCTTCAGAAAGTAATCTAAAGACACATAATGCAGTAAAAGCTAATAAAGTAAAAAAAACTATAAATGAAGTATGGAATGATGCCTTTAGTTCTGTTCTTAAGTCTGTAGGAATTTATACCTATGATTTAAACAAGCCTATAGGAAAAAAAGAGTTGCCTGTTATATCAAATAAAATAGAAGGATATGCTCAGGATAAGGTGTTATATATTAAAATTGAAAATGATGATTTGTTAGGGTTTAGAATTTGTCAAGGAGATTTAGCATTTGCTAACTTAACTTCTGAAATAGAAAATAATAAAATATATCTCATTGATATAAATGGAGAAAGAGTGATAAGACAGTTAAAGAAGCTAGATAGTAATAAGGTTTTAATAATAAGTAACAAAAATATGGTTCGTACAGAGACAGCTCATCCTAAAGATATAAAGGTTATTGCAAAATTAAATACATTAGAAGTTCGACTATAATCAATTTAATAACATTTTTAGCATACATTCATACTATAACTATATAAGAATTTGGAGGTATGGGTGTGCAAAAGGCTGATGGGTTATTAAATTTACTTATAAATGTACCAGAGAGCATAAGAAATGAGATTATATATGGATATGGAATTGGAGATGTTGAAGAAACTAACATTGAATTGATTATACTATATAGTGGAACTCCAGAGGTAATGAAAGAGAAAATAAATGCTATTGGAGGTACCTTTGAAGACTTAGATTTCGGTTATGGAATTGTAACTATACCAAGAGGAGATATTGAAAAGCTAATAGGAATAAGAGAAATCAACTATATAGAGTTACCTAAAAATTTATATTTATCCTTTGAACCTAGTAATAGAGCTTCATGTATAACAGAGGTAAATACTAATTATGGATTAGAGGGAGAAGGGGTACTTATAGGGTTCATAGATTCTGGAATAGATTATGTAAATCAATCATTTAGACTTGAGAATGGGGATACAAGGATTGATTTTATTTATGATTTATATGAAAATAGAAGAATTTATACAAGAGAAGAGATAAATGCAGCTTTAAGAAGTCCAGATCCATACTCATTAGTACCACACTTTGATAGAGCAGGCCATGGTACTCATGTGGCTGGTATAGCTTGTGCTGGAGGGAATATACCAAGGAGGTTTTATGGGGTAGCTCCTAGAAGTTCTATAGCTATGGTTAAAATGACAAGAGAGATAGGAGGACAGGGAGCAAAAAGTACCCAGTTAATGAGAGGAATTAAATTCTTAATTGATAGAGCTTATGAATTAAAAAAGCCTCTGGTTATAAACATAAGTTTTAGTACAAATGATGGAGCACATACTGGAGATAGTTTGTTAGAGCAGTATATAGAGATAGTTTCTACAGTACAAAGAGTTAACATAGTTGTAGCAGCAGGAAATGAAGGAGATAGAGCACATCATGTTGGTGGCGAACTGGTTGGAGAACAAGAAATACGATTTAATGTTGGAATAGATGAAAGATTATTAATAATACAGTTATTTAATTCATTTTTAAAGGATATTGATTTAAATCTTATATCACCAAGTGGAAATAGTAGTGGTGAATTAAGATTAACTAATGCATTAAATCAAGGAAGAATAGGTAATACTGAGTATATTGTATTCAATACAGGGCCAACACCTTTTAGTATAGATGGTGAAATAATAATTGTACTTTCAGGAGTAGGAGAAGAAACCATTGCTAGTGGAATATGGACTATGAACATGACTACTAATGAAAATGTTCTAGGAAGTTATGACATGTGGTTACCTATTGCAGAGGGATTAAATATTGCTACGAGATTTCTAAGACCAAGTACAAGTAATACTGTAGGTATACCGGGAACTATAGCAGATGTAATAACCGTTGGTAGTTATAATTTTATAAACTCTACTATATCACCTTTCTCAGGAAGAGGAAATGAAGAATTAAATCCTGTAAAACCTGATTTAGTAGCACCAGGAGAAAATATTGAATCATCTACTCCGGGAGGTGGTTTTGAGCCACGTTCAGGAACATCGATGGCTACACCTCAAGTGGCTGGGGCATGTGGACTTTTAATGGAATTTGGAATTGTAAGAGGAAATGATCCTTATTTGTATGGAGAAAGGTCAAAATACTTTTTATTAAAAGGAGCAAATAGAAGTAGGATAGATGTACAGTATCCTAATAATAGTTGGGGATATGGTACCTTGTGTCTTGCAGGAGCTCTTAAGGTATGGAATAACGAAGTAGCTTCAAGGTAAGATTAATTACAATTTTCTTATAAATAATATGTAACTTTTCTATGAGGGTAATCATAATATATATATTGAAGTATTATTTTAAGGAGAAATTTATGGCAGATATAGGCAGGTTACAGGTTCAAGTGTATAGAGTAAATACAGCTATACCGATAAGTAATGCCGATATTACAATATCAAGAGCAGATGGAGAAACTAGAGAGCAAGTTACTACCCTAACTACTAATCCAGAAGGACAAACGGAGACTATAGAATTAGAAACTCCAGAAATAGAAAGGTCATTAAATCCAGATAATACCCTTATACCTTATGCTCTTTATGATATAAATGTAACGGCAGAAGGCTTTGATGAAATAAATATAAGAGGATGCCAAGTGTTGCCGAGACAAACAGCGTTACAGATATGTAATCTGATTCCAACAAGTCTTAATAGAGAGATCACAGAGGATGAAGATGTACAGGTAGTCAGGGTTATAGAAATTCCACCTAATGTTCAATTTGGTGATTTTCCACCTAAGATACCTGAGGACCCTGATAAGGCTTTGCCACCTCCACCAAGTGGTTTTGTAGTTTTGCCGGAGCCAGTTGTACCAGAGTTTATAATCGTACATGCAGGAGCACCAACTAATACAGCAGCACCAAATTATACTGTTCCATATACAGACTATATAAAAAATGTAGCTAGTTGTGAAATTTATGCGACTTGGCCAGAGGCAACTATAAGAGCTAATGTATATTGTATTATTTCATTTACTCTAAATAGAATATATACAGAATGGTATAGAAGCAAGGGATTTAATTTTGATGTAACAAATTCTACAGCATATGATCAAGCTTTTGTTTACGGAAGAAACATATTTGATAACATAAGTAGGATAGTAGATGAGTTATTTGCTACCTATGTAAAGAGGTCAGGAGCTAAACAACCTTTACTCACGCAATACTGTGATGGTAGAAATGTTCAGTGCCCAGGATGGCTTACTCAATGGGGCAGCAAGGATTTAGGAGCTCAAGGATGGATTCCATATGATATATTAAGAAACTTTTATGGAAGTAATATAGTTCTTGAAAGAGCTGAAAAGGTTTCTGGAAGTCCAAGGTCATATCCAGGCTTTACCTTGAAACAGGGAGCAAGTGGAGAGCCAGTTAGAACCACTCAAACCTTTTTAAATAGAATATCACAAAATTATCCTCTAATACCTAAAGTAGCTATTGATGGAAAGTATGGTTCTACAACTGCCAATCAAGTAAAAGTATTTCAACAGGTATTTGGTCTTCCGCAGACAGGTGAAGTAGATTATGCTACATGGTATAAGATTTCGGCTATATATACAGGAGTAACTAAAATCGCAGAATTAAGAAGTGTTCATGAGGAAGAAGTTGAATATTCATACTTTGTTCCACATTGGCCATATAAAGATGCACCGGATTTACCTAGAATTAAATATCCTAAAAATTGAGTATATAATCTATTAATGAACTTCGAAGTTATCTCGGAGTTCATTTTTGCGTATAAAAACAACATGCAAAAAATACTTTAATAAAATATTCAAGTAAATAATTATAGAGTAAAAAATAAGGTATAATTATTGATAAGAAGAAAAATACAAGGAGTTATGGATATGGATAATATAAAGGTATTATTAGTTGATGATGAAGAAAATATTAGAAACTTGTTGGAAGCTTATTTAAAAAAGGAAGGGTTTATAACATTACATAGCTCTAATGGTAAAGAAGCTATTGAGATTATAGAGAATGAATCAGTAAATTTAGTGGTACTAGATATAATGATGCCTGTTTTGGATGGATTTGAGACATTAAAGGTTATAAGAAATAGATGGAATATACCAGTAATAATGCTTAGTGCAAAGGAAGAGGAAGAAGATAAGCTTTTAGCATTGGGATTTGGTGCAGATAATTATGAAACAAAGCCCTTTAGTCCAAAGGTTTTAGTAGCTAAAATTAAAGCATTAATAAAGAGGAGCTATGGAAGTAGTATAGATAAAAGTACGGGAATTGTGATAGGGAATCTTTATATAGATGAAGAAGGTCATAGAGTTATGGTAAGTGATGAAGAAATTAATCTTTCACCAACAGAATTTTCTTTGCTTATATATTTCCTGAAAAATAAAAATATAGTTCTTACTAGAGAGCAAATTCTTACAAAAATATGGGGTTATGATTTTGAAGGAGATATACGGGTGGTTGATACTACGATTAAGAGACTTAGAGAGAAGCTAAAGCACATGAATAAAGTGATAGTTACAGTAAGAGGCTTTGGTTATAAGATAGAGGTTTAGTATGAATAAAATAATTAACTACTATAAAAAAATAAAAGAAAATATAGAAAAAAGTATTACATTGAAAATGTTTGTTGTAACTACTGTGGTGTTTATAGCATTTTTGACTATTACTCTTTTAAGTCAGAGAATATTGTTTGAAAAGATATATAATGATAAAAAGGAAAATGATATTAAAAGCAATGTGATAAAGTTTAGGGATACTCTAAGTAATCCAAAGGATGAAAGGGAAATAATAGAGAGTATTAAGAAGTTTGAGAATAATTATAACACATCTATAGGAGTGGTAAACACAGAAAATAATATTATAGTGACCTTTAAAACTGACTCAGAAACTATAGATAGTAAAAATACAGAAATTTTTAATTATGTTATTAAAACTATAAAGACAGATCCGGAACTATTAAACGAGATGATTAATAAAAAACAGGTAACTATTTCATTTAAGAATGGCGAGAACACTAAATATTTAGCTTCTGCACTTCTACATGAGAATAATATAATAGTAGGATTTACATCTTTACAATATGTAAAAGAAGCCATGGGGGTTATAGGGATATTTTATAAGTATTTTTACTTAGGGGCTATAGTAGTAATAGTTATATTAGCATTAATTTATTCGAAATTTATTACAAAGCCATTAAGAGAAATAAATAAAGTGGCAGTAAGAATGAGTAATTTGGATTTTAGTCAGAGCTGCACTATGGTATATGAAGATGAAATTGGAAACCTTGGGGAAACATTAAATTTTTTAGGACAAAACTTGGATAATTCTTTAAATTCATTAAAAGAAGTTAATAGAAAACTACAAAATGATATCCACAGAGAAAGAGAAATTGAGATTATGAGAAAAGAGTTTATAGCAGATGTATCCCATGAATTAAAAACCCCTATTACTTTAATAAAAGGATATGCAGAAGGTATTAAGGATGGCGTATTTTTAGAAGACAATATGAATTCATCATTAAATGTAATTATAGAAGAATCTGATAAGATGAGTAATTTAGTTAGAGATATGCTTCAAATATCATCTTTGGAAAGTGGAAAGGTAATCCTTAATAAAGAATTATTTTTTATTGATAATTTAGTGAAAAATGTTGTAAAGAAATTACATCATAGTATCGATAATAAGAATGTAAAAATAGATTTGAATCTATATGAGAAACAAATTTATGGGGATGCATTTAAGATAGAACAAGTAATAACCAATTTTCTTACGAATGCAATAAGGCATACTCCCTGTGAGGGAAGTATATTTGTTAAAATGTACCCACGGCGGAATATGACTCAGTTATCTTTTGAAAATACAGGCGAGCTTATTAATAAGGAAGAAATTGATAAGATATGGGATAAATTTTATAAGATAGATAAGTCAAGAAATAGGAAAGATAGTGGTACAGGGCTTGGACTATCAATTGTTAAAAATATAGTAGATTTGCACCAAGGTAAATGTGGAGTTGAAAATACCAAAAGAGGTGTAAGATTCTATTTTGAATTGCCAAATCAGTGCTAATATACTATAGCCATAGAAAAGAGGGGTATTAATTATGAAGGGCACAGTTGTATCAATATGGCTAAATACTTGTAGAAAACTTTATAATGATTCACAAGTAAATGAAGCTATGAATCATGCTGGATGGGAGACAAATAAGATATTTTCTCCACTAGAAGAAGTAGACGACAAAGTAATAGCTAAGTTTATTTCAAAGCTATCAGAAGCTAGAGGTTTAACTAAAGAGAAATTATGGAATGATATAGGAAAAGACAATATACAATCCTTTGTTAATGTATATCCAGTATACTTTAAAAAGAGAAGTGCATATGAATTTTTAAAATCACTAAATGATATACATATAGCAATAACTAAGAAAATTTCAGGAGCTAAGCCTCCAGCAGTAGATATTGTTCAGGCATCTAAAAGAAAAGCGGTGATGACTTATTCATCTAAAAGAAAGATGTTTGATTATTTCTTAGGTATGCTTGAAGGAACTTTTGAATATTTTAATGAACAATTAGAGTATGAAATTTTAGAAAAGTCTGGAGATGTGATGAAAGTGGAAGTGACTTTTGAAAAAGAAATAAATAGCAAAAAAAGTTATGGATTTAATAAAATCTTATCACTTGGATTTGTAAAATCATTATCAGTTAAGGCATCCATATTTACTTTTATATTAACTCTTATTGGATCAACATTAATACTTGGAGTTAAAAGTATAGTTCCAGCTTTAGAAATTACAGCTGTAGCTACAGTAGTAACCTTTATAGGTACATATTTATTATTAAGACCTGTTAAAGCTATCACTGGATTAAAAGAAGATAAGGAAACATATGATGTTATTAGCACCAAGGATGAGCTTGAAGGATTATATGAAGTTATAAAATCAGGAACTAATATATCTTCAATGGATATGACAGAGTTTGATGCTAATGTTAGTGAGATGGTAGAATATCTTAATAAGGTTAAAGCTATTTCAAATGTAATGGAAGGCTCATCTAAAGAAATATCTACAGTAGTAGAACAAATGTCAGAAACTAGTGTGGATCAAGCTAACAATACAGAAAGAGTAGCATCAGGATTGAATGATAATATTAGAGCTTTAAATAACTTAGTAAATAGTGAAAATGAAAATAAATTAGCTATGGAAGATACTATAACAAAAATTACTGCTGGATTTGATGAGATAAAGACAGTAAGTAATAATATTCAAAAAACATTAGACAAGTTCCAAGAAGTAAAAGAAACTGGAATAAAGTTAAACAATAAAGCTAGTGATATTACTAATATAGTATCAATAGTAGCTCAAATTTCCGACATGACAAATCTTTTAGCATTAAATGCTTCTATAGAAGCAGCTAGAGCTGGAGAACATGGTAGAGGTTTTGCTGTTGTTGCAGAAGAGGTAAGAAAGCTTGCGGAACAAACTAAAGATGCTGTTGAAGAAATTAATTTAAATCTTAAAGAATTTGCAGAGGATATTAAATATACTGTAGACAGCATAGATGAGCAGTATGTAGCCCTTGAAAAACAAACTGATGGATTAGAAAGAATTAGGGATATAAGTGCGGGTACTACTACTGCTGTTGATAAAGTATCAGAATCAATGATTACTACAATCAATGATTTAGGTAGAGAAGTTAAAGCTATAGAAGGAATGTATGATAATGTGGAATCATTAGCAGCTATTGCAGAAGAAAATTCTGCATCATCTCAAGAAGTTAGTGCTAGTGTAAATACCTACACGGATGAAATGATTAAACTTACAGAAGCTATAGGTGAGGTTCAAAGAATTACAGAGTATTTTAGAAGTACACTAGATGTATAATTAATGATGAAAGCATTCTTAAGGTAAAGTTAATGAGATTTTACCTAAGAATGCTTTTTATTTTTTTAGTTTTATTATTTTCAAAGAGATTTATAATATTTGAGTTTTAAATCCCTTGTAGATTGAAATCTGGCACATAAACTGTTGAGTTAGAGCCAGGTTCTTGGATAAAGGCATTTTTAAAGCCTAAATCTATACAGTAATCTATTAAAGAGTCATAATGAATAGGGTTAAGAGGTTTATTAATTTCATCATATTCTGCTGCTTTAAACATAGGTGTATACTGATTCATTAGGCTTAAATATACTGAATCTCCGAAGGTTTTGTATATGTAATCTACTATTTTTTTTGAATCGAATAAAAGTCCAGGGAGCATTAAATGTCTTATGATAACACCTCTAATCATAATTTCTTTATTATTAAATATTGGAATACCTACTTGATCCACCATTTCCTCAATAACCTTTGACGCTATGGTGAAATAGTTAGGAGCAGAAGAATACTTTATTGCATATTTATCATTAAAATATTTTAAATCAGGAATATACACGTCTATGTATCCTTTAAGAGTTTTAATGATTTCTATGTTTTCATAACCATTGGAATTATAGACTACAGGTATATTAAGTCCATTTTCTTTTGCTTTATCTAAAGCAATTATTATTTGAGGTATATAGTGAGTAGGATTAACTAAGTTTATATTATGGTATCCTTTAGATTGTTGCTTTAAGAATATTTCACTTAATCTTTCTATAGAAACTTCCTTACCTATGTCAGACTGACTAATATCATGATTTTGGCAAAATACACATCTAAGGTTACAATTTGAAAAGAAAACTGTACCAGAACCATTAGTTCCAGATACACATGGCTCTTCCCACATATGACCATAGGCCTTAGCAACTTTTACTTTAGCTCCACTTTTACAAAAGCCTACCTTTGTAAAGTTTCGATTTATACCGCAATTACGAGGGCATATATTACAATTATTGAGAGCAGTTAAATCTTTCATAATTAAGTATCTCCTTACATAATAAATATAGCAAATACTATATTTATATTTCAAAGTAAATAAACACTACTAACATAGTAGTGTTTATCTTATATAACATCAGTATAATTAAATAGGAGCAAAAAGTGAAGTAGCCTATATAGGTTTTAATTATTTTTTTACCTTATTCATCTTAAAGTAGAATCCAATGCATTGAGCTATAAATACCAAGCTAATTATCCCAAAACCGGGATATAAGAAAGTTATAAGCTTTTTAAAGCCTATTTGAGATATAGGAAGAGCTATTAAAAGAATGAGTACAACACCTCTCTTATAAGGGATGTTATATTTATTTTCAAGGGTTTTACCAACACTATATATATCTGAAACTTCCGTAGAAAACATCTCACACCAAATAATACATAAAAGAAGAATTTGCATTAAAGAGATAAACTTACTAGCTACAAAGAGTAGTGGAATTTCATATTTAAAGATTTCAGGTATATTGGCCATTAACATTGAATTAATTAAGAAAGCAAGTAGAGTAAGGATAAGAGCCCCAATGGTTAATCCACAAATAATAAGGCGCTTATTTTTGATTTCTTTACTAATGGGAACAAGAACTCCGCTACAGGATAACATATTAAATCCTGCATAGAGAAGTGATGATATAATCCACTGTTTATCAATAATAAGGTTTTTATATACGGGTACTTGCTTCATATAGTCTATAGATATAGTATCCTTTGAAAAAATAAGATAAAGGACAAATATAGTAATAATTATAGTAGTAAGGCTAGGTACTATTATAGAATTAATAGCTATTAGACCCTTAGTATCATTTAATAAGGTAATAAGTGCTATTCCAGCCATTAGAAATACTCCAACAAGTCTTGGAATACCAAAGTGTTGATAAAGTAAAGCACCACTACCTGCAAGAATTATAGCAGCTCCTGAGATCAAAAAGAAGCTAGTAAGATAATCCGTTATTTTTCCAAAGAAGCCAGGGCTTACAAGGGTTATAAAATCAGTATAGGAATTTAAGTCATATTTTAAACTTATAGACACTATAATGGAGCTTATTATTATGTAAAATACTGCACAGAGAAGAAGTCCATAAAAACTTGAAAACCCATAGGTAGAAAAAAATTGAGTTATTTCTTGACCAGAAGCAAGGCCTGCTCCTACAATGGTGCCAATAAAAACAGTGGCAGCTTGAAAAATTAATTTAAGATTCTTCAAAGTTATCCCTCCAAATTATGATAGCTTGTATATTTATATTGAAGTCCACAGAAGAATATGTGGAAAAGTATTAATATGTGGAAAACTTTTTAAAGGATTGTTAGTAAATTTTCATATAGGTATCTGAAAATAAATAATAAGTCAAAGATGAGAAGTATATTTTGAGTTAGACAAGGAAACAGGTTCCGCAGATAGTAGCACTATCTAAGGATTCTGTTGACGAAGTATAAACAGAGTTCTTTGCTTCAGAGGGGGTTTTTTTACTCCCTCTGAAGCTTAGAAATCGTTATCTAGGGCCGTAGCCGCTCTTTACTCCCACTTTGAAGAAGATAGGAGTATTAGAGCGGGTAGGCATCAGATAATACAAAATAGGCCAGCATTCTGACTTATTTATTTTTTGAAGATGACTTAGTGGATTTTGAAAGATAAAAGAGTTAAACTATAATTGAATATAGAAGATTACTATATAGATATATTTAAAATAGATAATAGAAGAATAGGATAGGAAGATTAGAAATGAGAAAAGATTTTAATGGAAAGAGATATCATAGTTTAAATTATTTTTTAAGAAAAAAGTTTAATGGACAAAAAACTTTTAAAATATCATTAGATGGTGGATTTACATGTCCTAATAGAGATGGAAAATTATCAAAAGGTGGGTGTATATTCTGCTCTGAGAGTGGCTCAGGAGATTTTGCTGGAGATAGGTTATTGTCTATAACTGAGCAGTTTATTGATGTAAAGGAAATGATGAATAAAAAATGGAAAGATGGTAAGTATATAGCTTATTTCCAAGCCTATACAAATACCTATGCGCCTGTAGAAGTATTAAAGAAAAAGTATGATGAAGCATTAATACAAGAGGATGTAGTTGGACTTGCCATTGCTACAAGACCAGATTGTTTAGAAGAAGATGTGTTAAAATTATTAGAAAACTATTCAAAAAGGGTATATACTTGGGTGGAACTTGGACTTCAAACTAGTAATGATACTACAGCTATCCTTATAGATAGAGGATATAAGTTAGAAGTATTTAAAAAAGCAGTGGAGGAGTTACATAAAAGGAACATAGATGTGGTGGCACATATAATCTTTGGACTTCCAGGAGAAAGTAAAGAGGATATGTTAAGAACCGTTAAGTATATTTCTAAGCTTCCCATAAAAGGAGTTAAGATTCACCTTCTTCATGTAATGAAAAATACAAGGCTAGAAAAGCTGTTAGATGAAGGCAAGATTACATTACTAGAAATGGATGAATATATTGACCTTATAACAAAGGCTATAACAATGTTACCACAGAATATAGTAATTCATAGACTTACAGGAGATGCTCCAAGAAATTTATTAGTAGGTCCTATGTGGAGTTTGAAAAAGTGGGAAGTCTTAAACGCCATAGATAATAAGTTAGTCACTGAAGACCTATATCAAGGAAAATATTATAAAGAAGATTGATTTAATTATAATTAGGGGGAATAGTACATGAATATTGATATAGTTATATCTGCACAACATATTAAACCAGAAAAATTTAAAGATAGGATAGTGGTTGTTATTGATGTCTTAAGAGCAACTTCAGTAATGGTTACAGCATTAAATAATGGTTGTGATAAAATAATTCCTGTAAAAGAGATAGAAGAGGCTATAGATATTGCAAGTAAAGATAGAAATAAATATCTTTTAGGAGGAGAAAGAGGAGGGATAAAAATAGATAAATTTGATTTCTCCAATTCACCTTTAGACTATATTGAGGATATAGTAAAAGGTAAGAGTCTTATAATGACTACCACAAATGGGACTAGAGCTATTAAAAATAGTGAGGAAGCAGAGAAGATATTTATAGGTGCTTTAATAAATGGAAGAGTAGTAGCAGAAAAATTAGCTAAATTAAATAAGGATGTAACCTTTGTAAATGCAGGAACCGATGGAGAATTCTCTATGGATGATTTTATAGCAAGCGGGTATATAATCAACTGTTTAAGAGATATAATGAAAAACCATTTCACCTTAACAGATATAGCAAAAACTTCAGAATATGTATATATAAATAATCCTAGTATAATAAGTTTTGTAAAAGATGCATTTCATTATAAAAGGATGAAGGATCTTAAGTGTAATGAAGATTTAAGATATTGTCTTTCAAAGGATTTAATAAATATAGTTCCAGAATACAAGGATGGAGAAATAAAGATATATTAATGAACAGAGTTATGAGCTTCAGAGGCAGTTTTACTCCTACTGAAGCTTAGAACTCTATTTTAAGAACTGCTACTTTTAGTAGTTCTTTTTCTTTTAGCTAAAGTTAAAAATATAACTTCATATACTACAGTATATAAGGTAAAGAGAGCTATGAAAATAATTTGCTCAATATCATTCATTTTAGACGTAGCAAACAATATTATTATAGGGAAACAAAAAACAATCTGAACAAATCTTAGAATGGATAAGCCTTTCATAACATCACCTCTTACCAAATATTACCATATTATTATTATTACACTTTTAGAACTAACATTCAATAAAAACTGTACAACAAATTTATATCTCATTATCCTTATAATTTAAGAAAATGAAAGAATAAAATTACATTATGTAAAAAAGGAAAATATTAGATGATATGTATGAAGATATATAATAGTAAATAACTAAAATTTTATTGAATTTATATAAAATAATGTACTCATATAAGTATAAAATGAATAAAATATATAAAGGGGGAATATTTATGGAATTCTTTAGTTATATTACAGAGAATGCATTGATACTAATACCAGTGCTATATATAATTGGTATGATTTTAAAAGGAACAGAAAAGATAAATGATAAATATATACCAATAATCTTGCTTCCTGTAGGCATACTGTTATCTATAGGAGTTATGCACAGTTTTAGTGCTGATGCTATAATTCAGGGTGTTTTAGTTACTGGGGCTAGCGTATATGCTAACCAACTAGTAAAACAAGGTCAAAAGAAAGAGTAAATAAGATTTAAATATAAGAGCTATATAATTTATAAATCAAATAAGATTATAAATTATATAGCTCTTTATAAGTAATTAAACTACTTGGAAGATATAAAATTTTAAGTAGTATGATTCATCACTATTCCATAGAATTGGGTGGTCAGGAGCTTGAGTTCTAAATTCTACTTGTCTTAGGGTAACCTTTGCATCTTTAGCTGCACTAGCAATGGTATCTCTAAATAGTTCAGGATTCATAAAGTGAGAACATGAACATGTTATAAAATAGCCGCCTTTATTCACTAATTTCATTCCTCGAAGGTTTATTTCTTTATATCCTCTTGTAGCACTTTTAATAGTAGAACGAGATTTAGTAAAGGCTGGTGGGTCAAGGATAACCACATCATATTTTCTGCCTTCATCAGACCACTCACGAAGTACATCAAAGGCGTTGTGACATTCAAATTTAACTACATCTTGTAGATTATTAAGCTCTGCATTACGTCTACAGAATTCTACTGCATGCTCTGATATGTCTACTCCTAATACTGATTTAGCACCAGCAACACCAGCATTTAATGCAAAGGAACCAGTGTGAGTAAAGCAGTCTAGCACAGTGGCATCTTTGCAAAGCTTATGTATAGTAGCTCTATTTTCCTTTTGATCTAAGAAAAATCCTGTCTTTTGACCATTTTCAACATCAACATAGTACTTAACACCATTTTCAACTATCTGAATCATAGTATCAAATGGTTCAGTTAAAAAGCCTTTAATCTGTTCCATACCTTCAAGGATTCTAACCTTAGCATCACTTCTCTCATAAACCCCTTTAGCACCATATTCTTCTACTAGAATTTTTACAATAATATCTTTATATTTATCAATCCCTAGAGCTAGAGACTGAATAACGTAGTAATCTTCTAATTTATCAATTATAAGTCCAGGTACAAAATCAGCTTCTCCAAATAAAAACCTACAGCTAGAAGTATCTATTATTTTTCTTCTATATTCCCAAGCAGCTCTAAGTCTTTTTCTAAAAAATTCTTCATCAATTTCTTCATCAATATCTCTAGTCATAATTCTTATAGTAATTTTAGAAACATCATTAATATAACCTTTTCCGATGAATTCCTCTCTGCAATTATATACTTCTACAATGTCTCCATTTTCATATTCACCATCATATTCTTCTATATCAGTAGAGTAAACCCAAAGGTGACCATTCTCCACACTTTTCCCTTTTCCCTTTAGTAGATAGAATTTACAAGCCATTTACATCCTCCTATTATCAAAACAATTAATTATTAATAATTTATATTGGTAAATTTAAAATTGTTATATCTAAGAAATAAATTTACTAAACTTTATTTAGACCTCTTATAGTATAAATTTATAGAGAGGATTTTGCAAATAAATTATTTAATTTTTACCATAGAAAAATCTTTATTAGTAAAGTATAATATTCTTGGTTTGAATTTTTCGAACACATACCATTTAATGGTAATAGTCAAAAGGATATAGGAGGAAAATATATGAGTATACTTACAGTCAAAAATATAAGTCATGGTTTTGGGGATAGAGCAATATTTGAAGATGTATCCTTTAGATTATTAAAAGGGGAACACGTAGGTTTAATTGGAGCTAACGGTGAGGGTAAATCTACATTTATGAATATAATAACTAGTAAACTTATGCCTGATGAAGGTCAAGTGATTTGGTCTAATAATGTTAGAGTAGGATATATGGATCAACATGCTGCTCTAGAACAAGGATTAACTATAAGAGATGTGCTAAGAGATGCATTTAAATATCTATTTGATTTAGAGACTGAAATGAATGAACTTTATGGCAAAATGGGTGAAATGGACGAAGATCAAATGAATAAGGCATTAGAAAGAACTGCTGTTATTCAAGATATGCTAGATAATAACGGGTTTTATGTTATAGATGCAAAGGTTGAAGAAGTTGCTAAGGGATTAGGACTTTTAGATGTAGGACTAGATAAAGATGTAACGGCTTTAAGTGGAGGACAAAGAACTAAGGTTTTACTTGCAAAGCTTCTACTTGAAACTCCAGATATATTACTTCTAGACGAGCCTACAAACTATTTAGATGAAGCGCATATAGAATGGCTAAAGAGATATTTACAAAGCTATGAAAATGCATTCATCCTAATATCTCATGATATTCCTTTCTTAAATTCTGTAATTAATCTTATATACCATGTGGAAGATAGAAAGTTAAGTAGATATGTAGGAGACTATGAAGAGTTTAAGCGAATATATGAAGCAAAGAAAGAACAGCTTGAAAGAGCATATCAAAGGCAACAAGCTGAAATTGCAAAACTTGAAGATTTTGTTGCGAGAAATAAAGCTAATGTTGCTACATCGAACATGGCTAAATCAAGGCAGAAGAAGTTGGATAAAATGGATAGAATAGAGCTTTCTAAGGAAAAACCAAAGCCAACATTTAGCTTCAAAACAGGAAGAGCATCAGGTAAGGTTATCTTTGAAACTAAGGACTTGGTTATAGGATATGATAGTCCATTAACAAAGCCTCTTAATATTTATATGGAAAGAGGACAAAAGATTGCCCTTGTAGGAGCCAATGGATTGGGAAAAACAACTCTACTTAAGAGCCTTATGGGAGACATAAAACCTATAGGTGGAGAAGTTACCCTAGGTGACTATCAACAAATAGGATACTTTGAGCAAGAAGGTGCATCAGGAAATAAAAATACTTGTATAGAAGAGTACTGGAGTGAATTTCCTAGCTGCACTCAATACGAAGTCCGTGCAGCCTTAGCTAAATGTGGTTTAACTACTAAGCATATAGAAAGTATGGTTATGGTACTATCAGGAGGAGAAGCTGCAAAAGTAAGACTTGCAAAGCTTATAAATAGGGAAACCAATATATTAATCCTTGACGAGCCTACCAACCACTTAGATGTAGAAGCAAAGGATGAGTTAAAGAGAGCATTACAAGAATATAAGGGAACTATATTACTAGTTTGCCATGAACCAGAGTTTTATAAAGATGTAGTAACTGACATATGGAACTGTGAGGACTGGACAACAAAGATTGTATAATAAATATGTAAAATTATGTTGTTAGGTGAGGTGTTATTTTACACCTCATTTTTAACTTTAACATACAGTATAAGCAAATAATTTAAACTACTAAACAATATATTATTCCAATTAAAAAAATTATTTTTAAGAAAAAAGAAAAAGTATATTAATACTACTGCAAGAATATCAAAAAAGATGATGCTATTGTAAGTGCATCAAAAAAGATGATGCTATTGTAAATGCATCATTGTTGAAAAAGTATCTAATAAATGTTAAAATTAAAGAAATATTTATGAAATTATGAGGTAATAATTATGTACTTTGCAATTATAGGTGATATAGTTGAGTCAAAAAAGATATTAAATAGAAATCAAGCTCAAGAAACACTAAATCATATATTAAAAGATATAAATATTGAATATGAAAGAAACATTGCTGCAAAATTTATTATTACATTAGGAGATGAATTTCAAGGCTTATTAAGTAATCCTATTCATTTATTTGATATTATTGATAAAATTAAGTTTAAAATGTATCCTATAAAAATTAGGTTTGGAGTTGGGATTGGTAATATTGATACTAATATAAATAAAGAGATGGCATTAGGGGCTGACGGTCCAGCATATCATTATGCTAGAAAAATGATAGAGAAAATTAAAATATTAAATAAAACAAACAGTAAATCACAATACAATACAGATATAGGGGTTAGTTCGATTTATAAAACTGATATAGTTAGTTTAATCAATAATAATTTATGTTTATGTTACTTTATAGAAGAGAAGTGGACAGATAAGCAAAGAGAGCTTATCGAAAAAATAATGTTTTCAAATAAGACTCAAAGGGAAATTGCTAATGAATTAAATTTAGCTCAATCAAGCGTACAAAGGAGATTAAAAAGCTCAGGATATTATAATTATATTTATGTAAAACATAGTTTGAATAGAGTTTTGATGGAAGTATGGGGAGAATATAAATATGCAGATTAAATTTATTGTATTATGCTTGATAGCACATGTAATTGGGGATTATTATTTTCAAGATGATGAAATGTCAGAGTTAAAGAAGAAAAAAATAGGTGGCATATTTAAACATTCAGTATTGTATAGTATTCCATTTATTTTAATTTTATTTTTGTTTGAAAAAAGTTATAGGATAACAGGATTAATACTATTATTATGTTTAGCTCATTTATTGATAGATGTAGTAAAATATTATTCATATAAGGGATATTTAAAAATATTTCATACTGCATGTAAAAAGAATAAAGTAAAAAAGTATATTAAACCATGGATAATATATATATTTGATCAAGTGTTACATATAATTTTACTTATAGCTGTAATAGTTTGTTTTAGGGAGAATTTATATTATCCAATAGATACATTGTATATTGTATATAGTATATTGGGTATCGATGGATTAACGGTTTTAAAATGGGTATTGATGGTGTTATATATGCATAAGCCAGCAAATATAACTTTTAAAATAATATTTTCAGGATGTAAACCTAAGGAAAACTTAGTTACTAGTAGTAATAATTTGATATTTAACAATAGCATCAATAGCAGTGTTGATAATAATAGTAGTAATAATGGTGCAATTATAGGTTTTTTAGAACGTATAATAATTGCTATGTTTTTATATAACAATCAATACTCGGCTATAGGATTTATTTTAACAGCAAAGTCAATTGCTAGATATAATAAGATTTCTGAGAATGCAGAATTTGGTGAGTATTATTTAATTGGAACATTATTTAGTACTTTATTTGTTATAGTTATTTATAACTTTATTTTTTAATCAGTTAATAAGATATTTTAATATATTAACTTGAATTATTAATTGAAATTATTTTTATAAGGACAACTACTGCATAGTTTAAATGTTAGATATCTACAGCCAGTAACAATCTTAGTAGCTATCGATTATTAAATTAATTTTCTTATTAATTTACATATTTTTCTATTGGGATATTCATATGAGTCTCTCCATTGTTAAGTGTTTTTCTGCAAATTAACCATAACAAAGGAGAGGCTCATTTTCTATACTTTTCATCACTTTTTATGTGAAAAGCAAAATATTAATAAATATAGATATTAAGCTATGCATGGTTTTTATTTTTTTATTAATAATTCAGGATAAAGCATATAGTTTTTGATAAAAGTATATTTTCGAAAAAATAAGAGTGTGAGAAGAAAAGAATGATGTTAGAATAAGTAAAAGTATATTTACAATATAAAATTATGAGAATATGATAAAATAGAATTTAAAATAAGGCATCTTCAAAAATAAATAAGTCAGAATGTTCGTCTATTTTGTGTTATACTGCGTCAACAGAACCCTTAGATAGTGCTACTATCTGAAGAACCTGTTTCCTTGTCTAACTCAAAATATACTTCCCATCTTTGACTTATTATTTATTTTCAGATACCTTAAATATATAATAAAAACTTTGAGGTGAAAAATGAAAATAAGAGTACCGAAATATCTTAATAAATTCAAATGTATAGCAGATAAGTGCGAGGATACATGTTGTGCTGGTTGGGAAATTGTTATTGATAAAGAAACTTATAATTACTATGAAAATCTTAGTGGTAGCTTTGGTGAAAGACTAAGAAGTGAGATAGTCAATGATGGAGAAGATAATATATTTGTATTGAAAAATGGAAATTGTGCCTTTCTAAATAAAAACAAATTATGTGATATATATAATGAACTTGGAGAAGATGGTCTTTGCTATACTTGCAAGAGGTATCCTAGGTATATGGAGGAATTCGGGAGCTTACGAGAAATAGGTATATCACTTTCCTGTCCAGAGGCAGCAAGGATAATGCTAGGTGATTCTAATAAAGTAGAATTTGAGTTAAGTGAAGATTATGAGATTATAACTTCTTATAACGATATTGATGGAATGCTTTTTATTGAGCTTATGCAGTGTAGAAATATAATTTTCAATATATTTCAGAATCGTAATATTGATTTAAATATAAGAGCTACTATAATTCTTGACTTTGTAAAGGAAGTTCAAGACAAAATAGATGAAGATGATCTAACTAACTTAAATACCATTAAAGAAAGATATTTGGATAAGAATTTTATAAATAAGACTATTAGTGATTTGGATAAGCATAGCAGTGATAAAGAACATTGGTATAATGATATAGAAGAATATTTTCATATATTTAAAGGCTTAAAGCATATAAATAACAATGATCCCTTAGGCTTAGATAAGGTGTTATCTTATATTAAGAGTAGTGATGAGAATAGAGAAATTTATCTAGATAAATATAAGGAATTTAACAATTTTTATAAAGGTAATATGTATAAGTTTGAAAATATATTAGTTTACTTTGTGTTTAGATATTTTATGAAAGCTGTCTTTGACTATGATGTGGCTGCTAAAGTAAAGACTGCCGTGGTGAGTTACTTAATAATTAAGCAGTTATGTGTAGTAAGGTGGATAGAAAGTGGAGATTTTAGTGAGGAGGATATTGTAGGTATAACCCGTATCTATTCTAAAGACATTGAACATTTAGAGGAAAATATAGATACCTTGGCAGAGATTTTTAAAATAAATCCTGTATTTAGAGAAGATAGAATTATAAATATATTAATAAATTAAAAATAGAGTACTGGATGAACAAGTGATATTTAGGTTATTTTGACTATAAAATATTAGATTACAAATGAAAAAGTTAAACTTATAGTTAGAGAAGGAGAGATATGGAACATTATAAAATTTTAGGTGTTGATAAAAATACATCTATGGAAGAGATAACAAAAGCTTATGAAGATAGGGTAAATAAATTTAAAGAAGAGATAGAAGATGAAAAAAGAGTAAAATCTTTTATAAATGTGTTTGATGAAGCCTATAAAAAAATAAAAGAAGAGAGAGAAAAAAATCGAAATGAGCAAACTGTGATTATAGATAATCAAGTGAAAGATTTAAATAATAACTTTCATAAAGATGATAGTAATGGCTATGAGAGCTTTAATCAATATGAACAAGAATCTACAGCTGGTAGAGAAAAGAAGAGATCATCTTCCAAAAGCACATCAATAGGAAAACAAAAAAGAGCTAAAAAGAAATCTACAGGATATAGAGAAAATATTAAATCTGAAAAACAAAGCAAAAATGACAATAGTAGAAAAGCAGGAAGTAATAAAAAAAATAGTGCGCCTTCCCTCACGCAATTGCCGCTTAAGATATTGTTTATGCCTGTAGTAGCTATATTATCCATAATAATATTTCTATGTAAAATATTAAATATAATATCTTGGATTGCATCTAAGATTATAATAATAGCAGCCATATCTATATCTGCTATTCATGGATATCAAATTTATATTGGACATGTTATTCAATATAAGATATTTGTATTATGTGCTGTGGGCTTTGTAGTTTCTTTATTTTTACCAAGCATCCTAAAAATGCTTGTATCTACGTTAAGTAAAGTAAATAGCACATTAAAAAAGTTTGTTTTTTAATGTTAAGTGGTAGAAATGTAACTATGATTGTTTTTTATCTTTACGCTTCTAAAATATAACTTATCATATATTTTACATGAAGGTAATTTGAAAAATTTTTACTTAATGCAAACTGACTGAACCTTATGTTGCAATAGTATTTTATTACTGATATAATGAATCAAGTAAAGTTTAATATAAACTTTTTTGATTGTTATAATTGTGGGTTAATTTTATTTTAAAGCAAAGAAAACTAATTCATTCATATCTTGAATATTTTTAAAATAGGAGAGATTGTATATGAAAGAATTTAGTATCAACACAAAGGTCTATTTTGGACAAGGCTCTTTAGAAAAACTAAATGAAATCAAGAATAAAAGAGTGCTAATTGTATGTGATAAATTCATGGAAACATCAGGTATGGCTGAGAAAGTAAAGCAAAAGCTTGTTGATTGTCAAGTAGCAGTATTTAGTGATATTATACCTGATCCATCTGTAGAAGTTATTGCTGAAGGCATTCAGAAATTACAAAATTGTGATGCTCAGGTTATGATAGCTCTTGGTGGAGGTTCATCAATTGATGGAGCTAAAGCTATGAGAGAATATGCAAAAAAAATTACTGGTGGAGTTTCTTGTATAGAAGAATTCTATGCTATACCTACTACAAGTGGTACAGGGTCTGAAGTAACTGAATATGCAGTAATCACAAATAAACAAGAAGGATTAAAATATGCTCTTGCAGATAAATCCCTTCTTCCAACAGTTGCAATTCTTGATCCGGAACTAGTAAAATCTGTACCTAAAGCTATAACTGCTGATACAGGAATGGATGTTATTACACATGCTTTAGAGGCTTATGTTTCAAAGAATGCCACTGATTTTTCAGATGCTCTTGCAGAGAAAGCACTTACTTTAGCTTTTAGATTTTTACCACTAGCTTATGCTGATGGAAATGATGTATTGGCAAGGGAAAAATTGCACAATGCATCATGTCTTGCTGGGATGGCATTTAATGCTGCGGGCTTAGGAATTACTCATAGTTTAGCTCATGCTGTAGGTGGGAAATTACACATTTCTCATGGAAGAAGCAATGCAATGATACTTCCTTATGTAATAGAATATAATGCCAATTTAAATAAAGGTGCTTTTAATGTAGAATATGACCTAGCATCTAAAAAGTATCAAAGAGTTGCCAAGTTATTAAAATTACATGCGCCAAATGTAAATATTGGTGTTAATAATTTAATTAAAAGCATTATAGAACTTCAAAAGACTTTGATGATTCCAACAACATTAAAAGAACAAGGTGCTGATATGGAGCTAGCTGAAGCATCAAAAGAAGAAATAATTACAGCCGCTCTTAATGACATATGTACAACAGCAAATCCTAAAGAAGTAACAGGGGAAGATTTATCAAAAATTTTAGAAAAAGTTTTTGGATAAAATTTTGTATTTTATACCACTCATTAATGGGTGGTTTTTTTATTGGTTCTGCTAAACTCCTTAAATTTAGGCTAGAATGTTATACATTCAACTTAATGTAATAAATTTCCTCTTTACAGTTTGACTATAATATGTAATATTATTTATACGAATAATATATTTTTTCTTTAATTTTATATGGTAAAATATTCATTTTAAGGTTAAATATTATTTTTCAATTATTTTTGAATATTATCAAATTTTGTTTATTTAAATTCATATAATTAAGTATTTACAACTCTCGTCATAATAATATCCATTTATTTATATAAAAAGTTTGATATAGCAATTAGCTAAGATTTCATTAGGATTTTTATTATATATAAGTTTATGATAAACATTTTGAAAATTGCAAGGAATTTGTGTCTCTTAGAATAAATTTAAAATCTTTATAAATATTACAAGGTGAAGTTATTTTTTTAATGCTTATAAGGACTCCTCCTTATATTCTTTACATTTAGTGGGGGAAATTCTTTTTAATAAAGTTTTAAAATCTTTAGAATAAAATGATTTAGATTTTAAAAACAGCTAAAAATATTATAAAAGAGGTGAACTTAGTATGGGAGAAGAATTATATTCCATAGGCAAAGTGGAAGAGATATGTAAAATAACAAAAAAAGCACTTAGATATTATGATAAAATGGGCATATTATCACCTGATAAAGTAGCTGATGAAAGTGGTTATAGATATTACAGCAAGAAAAATTTACTATCTGTACCAGTAATAAAATATTATAAGCAAAGTGGATTTAAGCTAGAAGAAATGAGATCTTTTTTACAAGGAACAACCTATGATTTTTTTGATAAAAGTTTTAGAACAAAAATTGATGAATTAAGAGAACTTGAGAAGGAAATAAATTTAAAGATAAGATCTGTAAGAGATTGGCATGCACTTATAGTTGAGGCGCAGATGGTAATTGAAAATAATGTTTGTGATGTCTCTATAAAATATATAGATGAGTGCAATTTAATCTTCTTAAATCAAAATTTTAATTATGATTATATGGATTGTATAATTAACATAGAATTTAACAATTATATTGATAGTATAAATAATGCAATAACAGGGCCTGTAATTATATGTTTTCCATCTTTTGAGGATAAGATTAATGGGAAATGTAGTAAGATGAAAATAATGCAAGAGACTATTTTAAAATGTAAGGATGAAGAAAGTATTGAATATGGTGGATGGTTAGCAGCTTCTTGCTATCATATAGGTACTCATGAAACAATTAATGAAACATATAAAAAAATAAAAGGATGGGCTAAGGAACATGATTACATATGTTCTGAAGAATCTTATGAAAGATATGTAACAGATTATTGGACAACTAAAAACACTGACAAGTTTGTAACGGAAATTTTGATTAAAATTAGAAGAAAGAGATAGATTCATTAAACTGAAAATACTGAAAACGTTGACCGTAGGGTAAGGGATAAAATGTCGATAAAACTCGGTTTGTAAAAAAATACAAATATATCTTTTAAAAAAAATACATATATTTCTTTTATAAAATAAAATTTCTACTCCTTGATATTGGCGGAAACTAGTATTTAGCACTTAAAATAACTGGCACAACTAACTTATAATTATTTATTAAGTTAGTTGTGTTAATTTTTTTTGAATTTTGATGGTAATTACATGTTGACTTTACCCCATAGGGAAAGGCATATAATTTAATTGTTAATAAAATAACCACAAGATATCAAATGAAAAGTTATTCAATAGTTTAAAATGAAATATCCCAAATTATAACAATCACAAAACATTCTCATTGTAAATTTTTATTTAATGATATAAATTTAAAAGTTATTATCAAATAAGTGGAAGGGGATTTATTTTATGAAGGAAGTTTCGAAAACGGTAAGTTTAGAAGCCATTACTGCAAAAAACAAATTATCATCTGATTTCCTTAAAAAAGGTATTTCAATTGCTCTTTTTTCAGGTCTTATGTATGGATTTTATTCAGCATTTTTAACATTGGGAATGACTAAAGGAGTATGGGGTGATTGGTATGGTGCTAATACAGCAGGTTTATCAGCAGTAGTTATTACATATGTACTTGGTGCCCTTGGTAGTGCCGTAAACGATACATGTAGTGCTGTTTGGGCAGTAATTTATGCAACTGTTAAAGGTAAACTTGGAGATTTCTTTAGATGTCTTAAAACCAAACCAGGTGCTGTAATGATATTGGCAGCTCTTATCGGAGGACCAATTTCAAGCACAGCTTTTGTTGTAGCTTTACAGATGGCGGGTTCAATTGTTATTCCAATTACAGCTCTTTGTCCAGCTATCGGTGCTATTTTAGGAAGAATATTATTCAAACAAAAACTAGATAAACGTATGATGCTTGGTATTGCCATATGTGTTGTATCTAGCTTTATGATCGGTAGTACTAGTATTGGTGGAGATGCTCCAGCTGGAATGTTCCTTGGAATTTGTATTGCATTTATTGCAGCTCTTGGATGGGGATTTGAAGGTTGTGTAGCTGGATATGGTACATCTATGATTGACTCAGAGATTGGTATTACAATTCGTCAAGCTACATCTGGGCTTTCAAACTTAATAATATTAGTACCTTTATTTGGAATGATATTTGGAGATGGAATTAAATTTTCAACTAATTTAGTTACTCAAGCATTTACAAGTGGGCCTGCAATGATATGGTTTGCACTAAGTGGTCTTTGTGCCTTTGTTTCATACATGAGTTGGTACAACGGTAATAGTATGTGCGGTGCTGCTCTTGGTATGGCTTGTAATGGTACATATTCCTTCTGGGGTCCATTCTGCTGTTGGATAATTCTTGGAGTGATAGGCGGTATGGACGGATGGGCATTACCTCCAATCGTATGGATTTCTGCGGTATTAATGATGTTCGGTATCCTTGTAATAGCTATGAATCCAATGGATTTGTTTAAAAAGAAGGAGGTATAAGATAATGAAGCCGCTTAATTATGCAATATTAAAACATTTTACAGAAATTGATGAAGCTTGTGCTGATGATGTTATAAATGCTCTAAAAGGAGAATATGGCAACTTTAAAGCTTTAAAAAAGAAAGCTGTAATTACAGCTTTAATGACAGCAGAGGCAAATAGTCTCATTGAAGAAACAAGATTTGAATTAGATAAAAATGGTGAGTTGAGAGTTTATTATCGTGCCCACGAAGATGGTGCTGCTACAATCAACAAATATATAAAAGATTAAGAAAAATTTTTGAATTAATTAATTAAAAGGCTCATTGCTATAATTTATGTTTCATAGGGATGAGCCATAATTATTTATTAATATACAAAAGATATGGTTAATTGAAAGGAGTTTTATTTTATGAAAGAAGTTTCAAAAGCAGTAAGCCCACAAGCTATGGCTGCAAAGAAGAAATTATCAAGTGATTTCTTCAAAAAAGGTATATCTCTAGCTTTATTTTCAGGACTTACCTATGGGTTATATACAGCATTTCTGACTATGGGTATGACAAAAGGAGTATGGGGTGACTGGTATGGCATTAATTCAGCAGGTTTATCGGCATTTGTTATAGCATACTTACTTGCGGCACTTGGTAATGCAATAAATGATACATGTAGTGCAGTTTGGGCGATTTCATTTGCATTAGTAAAAGGTAAATTTAAAGACTTTGTAAGATGTATTAACACTACTCCAGGACGAATTATGATATTAGCAGCTCTTATTGGAGGACCTATAGCTGGTACTGCTTATGTTATAGCTCTTCAAATGGCTGGACCAATAGTTGTTCCAATATCAGCTCTTTGTCCTGCTATTGCTGCTATATTAGGAAAAATTTTATATAAGCAGGAGTTAAATAAACGTATGGCTTTAGGTATTGCAGTATGTGTATTTGCTAGTTTCTTAATTGGTAGTACAGGCTTTAGCGGTGGTGCTTCAGCGAATACTTTAATCGGTATTTTAATAGCTATTATTGCAGCCCTTGCATGGGGGTTTGAAGGTTGTGTAGCTGGATATGGCACATCAATGATAGATCCAGAGATAGGTATTTGTATTCGTCAAGTTACATCAGGTATAGCAAATTTATTTATCCTAGTTCCGGTTTTTGGAATTATGGCTGGTGGAATGAATATTTCTATTGACCTTGCTATACAAGCATTCACAAGTGGTCCTGCAATGATTTGGTTTGCATTAAGTGGTCTTTTATCATTTATCACATTTATGACATGGTATGCTGGAAACAGTATGTGTGGAGCAGGGCTCGGAACTGCATGTAACGGTACATATTCATTCTTTGGACCATTATTCTGCTTATTATTATTAGGAGTATATGGTGGAATGGATGGATGGTCATTACCTTCAGTTGCTTGGATTGGAGCTGTAATAATGATGTTTGGTATCCTTACAATATCTATGAATCCGCTTGATTTATTAAGAAGAAAAAAAGAGGAGGATAAAATAGATGAAGCCGCTTAATTATGCAATATTAAAATATTTTACTAAAGTAGAAGAAGCTTGTGCAGATGATGTTATAGAAGCATTAAAGGGACAATATGGAAGTTTTAAAGCTTTAAAAAAGAATGCTGTAATTACTGCGTTAATGACAGCAGAAGCAAATGGTCTTATTGAGGAAACAAGATTTGAATTAGATAAAAATAACGAACTAAAGGTTTATTATCACGCCCATGAAGATGGTGCAGCTACAATTGACAAATACATAAGAGATTAATTTTTAACATTACCCTATGGGTAATGCTCATAAAGAAAAATATCTTATGAATTTAGTAAAATAGTTATTCTTATTAAACATTAAGAAAAGACTTTACTCTTAACAGCATAATTTCTTGTAAAAATATTTAAGAATTTTAATGCAAGAAATATATTGACTTTCCCCCAAAGGGTAAGGGATATAATCAATATATAAGAACAAACAAAAGATGCATGCAAACATAGATATAATATATAGAAGTTATGTAGTTAAGCTAAAGTATATTGAGCTAAAAATAGGAAGGAGGAATTAGTAATGAGATATTATGGAGATGAGGCTTTAGGCCTTGTAGAAACAATAGGATTGGTTCCTGCACTTGAGGCTGCAGACAAAATGCTTAAGGCAGCTAATGTTGAATTAATTTCATATGAAAATATTGGTTCAACACTTGTAACTATTATGGTAAAAGGTGATGTTGGTGCAGTAAGATCTGCTGTAGAAGCAGGTGCTGAAGCAGCAGCAGCAATTGGTAAATTAACAGCACACAATGTTATGCCACGTCCAATTAGAGAAGTTGGAGATATCGTTTCAGTACACGATATCGACGCATAAAGCATAGAAAGGAAATGATTTACATATGTCAAGATATGAAGCTTTAGGATTAATCGAAACTTTTGGTCTGGTTTTTGCTTTAGAAGCAGCAGACGCTATGTGCAAAGCAGCAGATGTAGAACTAATAGGATATGAAAACGTTGCGTCAGGTTATATATCTGTTTTAGTTCGTGGTGATGTTGGTGCTTGTAAAACAGCAGTAGATGCTGGTGTTGCAGCAGTTGAAGGAATGGAAGGTGGAAGCCTTTATAGTTCAATAGTTATTCCAAGGCCACACCAAGATTTAGAAAAAATAATAAAACGTTATGCAATTACAAATCTTGTAACAGAATAATAAATAAAAAAACTTTTTATAAGGAAAAGGAGAGAGAAAAATGAATATTATTGATAATGATTTACTCTCCATGCAGGAAGCGAGAATTCTTGTTGAAAATGCTCGTGAGGCACAAAGCAAATTAGCAGCTTTCCCACAAGAAAAACTTGATGAGATAGTTGAGCGTATGACCGAAGAGATTGAAAAACATTTAAAAGAACTTGCAAAAATGTCTAATGAGGAAACTGAATGTGGAAAGTGGGAAGATAAACATATTAAAAATCACTTTGTGTGTAAGTATCTGAAAAACAGACTTAAGGGTATGAATTGTGTAGGTGTCATTAGTGAAGATAAAATGAACAAGACAAAGGATATAGGAGTACCAATGGGTGTTATTATAGCCTTTTCTCCATCAATGAGTCCTGTTTCTACAACCATATATAAGGCCTTAATTGCAATTAAGTCAGGAAATGCAATTATATTTTCGCCTCATCCAAGAGCTAAAAATACAATTTCTAAAACAATTGATATTTTAATTAGAGCTGGAGAAGGGGTAGGGCTTCCAGAAGGTGCACTTGCATATTTGCATACAGTGACTTCAAGTGGTTCATTAGAACTTATGAATCATAAAGATACTTCACTAATAATGAATACAGGGGTTCCAGAAATGCTTGATGCAGCTTATAAGTCCGGCAAACCAGTAATTTATGGTGGCAATGGAAATGGTCCAGCATTTATAGAACGTACTGCTGATATTGATCAAGCTGCTAAAGATATTATTGACAGTAAGAGCTTCGATTATGGAGTTGTATCTGCTGCTGAGCAATCAATTGTTGTGGATAGCTGCATAGTAGCTGAAGTAAAACAAGAACTTATTAAAAATGGTGGATACTTTATGACAGAAGAAGAGGCTGAAAAATTGGCATCAATCTTATATTACAAAGATGGAAGTTCTGACATGGATATGATTGGGAGATCGCCACAATTTTTAGCTAAAAAAGCTGGATTCAGTGTTCCTAAAAATATAAGAGTGCTTATATCTCAGCAAAAATTTGTATCTCAAAAAAATCCTTATTCAAGAGAAAAGCTTTGTCCTGTTTTAGCTTTTTATATAGAAGATGACTGGATGCATGCTTGTGAAAAGTGTATAGAATTATTACTTAGTGAGAGACATGGACATACACTTATTATACATTCAAAGGATGAAGAGGTTATTCGTCAATTTGCATTAAAAAAACCTGTTGGAAGAGTACTTGTTAACACTCCAGGAACTTTTGGGAGTATGGGAGCAACCACAAACTTGTTTCCATCAATGACTCTAGGCAGTGGATCTGCAGGACATGGAATGACTTCAGATAATGTTTCACCTATGAACTTAATATATGTACGTAAAGTTGGATATGGAGTTCGTAAGGCAGATGAAATTGTTGGGATGATGGACAATGTAGAGAATTCCAATTGTGAAGTATTAAAAGATAAATTAAATGTAAATGAAATTGATAGCGTAAAGCTATTAGAGAGTATTTTGAAAAAAGTTTTAAATGACTTAAAATAATAGGTCATACTAAATGTATGAAATATATTAAAGAATGTGAGGGAATAAATTGGATATTCGTGAATTTTCAAATAAATTTATGGAAGCTACTCAAAATATGTCTGATGAGGAACGTGCTAGTTTAATGAAGATGTTTTCTAGTGTTTCCAAAGAAATAACAAAGGAAGAATCAACTACTAGCTGTGTTGTGTGTGACAATAATGGTCAAATTCCAGATGGAATAACAGAGCGTTTAGTTAAGTTAAAGGAAAAATACTTAACTCATGTACCAACAATCACTACTCACAAAGCAAGAGTTATTACTCAAATAGCAAAAGAAAACCCTGGTATACCTAAGGCAATTTTACGTGGTAAGTCTTTCAAGCGTTGCTGTGAAACTGCACCATTAGTAATTCAAGATAATGAGCTTATCGTTGGTGCACCAAATGGACAACCTCGTGCTGGATCTTTCTCTCCTGATATATCTTGGAGATGGATGAGAGACGAGATTGATACAATAGGAACTCGTGCACAAGACCCATTCTATGTTTCAGAAGAAGATAAGAAAATCATGCGTGAAGAATTATTCCCATTCTGGGAAGGTAAATCAATTGATGAATACTGTGAGAGTCAATACAGAGAAGCTGGAGTATGGGAGCTTTCTGGAGAATCTTTCGTATCAGATTGTTCATACCACGCATTAAACGGAGGAGGAGACTCTAACCCAGGATATGATGTTATCTTAATGAAAAAAGGTATGATTGACATAGTAAAGGAATGTAACGAGAAATTAGCTGACCTTAGCTACGAAAGACCAGAAGATATGGAGAAAATATACTTCTATAAATCTCTAATCGATACTGCAGAGGGTGTTATGATATATGCTAAACGTATGTCGGACTATGCTGCTGAACTTGCTGCAAAAGAAACTAATCCTACTCGTAAAGCTGAGTTATTAAAAATTTCAGAAATAAATGCTAGAGTTCCAGCTCATAAGCCAAGCACTTACTGGGAAGCAATCCAATCAGTTTGGACTATAGAATCATTACTTGTAGTTGAAGAAAACCAAACAGGTATGTCTATAGGACGTGTTGACCAATATATGTACCCATTCTATAAAGCTGATATTGAAGCTGGACGTATGACTGATTTTGAAGCATTTGAGTTATCTGGTTGTATGCTTATAAAAATGTCTGAGATGATGTGGCTTACAAGTGAAGGAGCTTCTAAATTCTTCGCAGGGTACCAACCATTCGTTAACATGTGTTTAGGTGGAGTTACTAGAGAAGGAAGAGATGCTACAAATGAATTAACATACCTTCTAATGGATGCAGTTCGTCATGTTAAGATATATCAACCAACTTTAGCTTGTCGTATACACAAAGCATCACCTCAAAAATATCTTAAAAAGATAGTTGATGTTATCCGTGCAGGTATGGGATTCCCAGCATGTCACTTTGATGACGTTCATATAAAAATGATGTTAGCTAAGGGTGTTTCTATAGAAGATGCAAGAGATTACTGCTTAATGGGATGTGTTGAGCCACAGAAGTCAGGAAGATTATATCAATGGACTTCTACAGGATATACTCAATGGCCTATATGTATAGAACTTACTCTTAACCACGGTGTACCACTATGGTATGGTAAGCAAGTATGTCCAGATATGGGAGATTTAAGCAATTTCAAGACTTACGAGCAATTTGAAACAGCTGTTAAAGAGCAAATTAAATTCATTACTAAATGGACAAGTGTTGCTACAGTAATTTCTCAACGTGTTCACAGAGATCTTGCACCAAAACCACTTATGTCTATGATGTATGAAGGATGTATGGAAAATGGTAGAGGAGTAGAAGCAGGCGGAGCTATGTATAACTTCGGACCAGGAGTAGTATGGAGTGGTCTTGCTACTTATGCAGACTCTATGGCAGCTATAAAGAAATTAGTATTTGAAGATAAAAAATATACACTACAAGAAATAAACGAAGCTTTAAAAGCTGATTTCGTTGGGTATGAACAACTTAAAAAAGATTGTTTAGAAGCACCTAAGTATGGTAACGATGATGATTATGCAGATTTAATCGCTGCAGATTTAATTAACTTTACTGAGCAAGAACATCGTAAGTATAAGACATTATATTCAGTTCTTAGCCATGGTACTTTGTCAATCTCAAACAACACTCCATTTGGACAACTTACAGGAGCTACAGCAAATGGACGTAGAGCATGGATGCCTTTATCAGATGGTATAAGTCCAACTCAAGGAGCTGACTTTAAAGGACCAACTGCTATAATTAAATCTGTTTCTAAAATGTCTTGCGAGGATATGAATATAGGTATGGTTCATAACTTCAAGTTAGTAGCTGGTCTTCTTGATACACCTGAAGGTGAAAATGGAATCATTACATTATTACGTAGTGCATGTGCCCTTCAGCTTGGAGAAATGCAGTTCAACTATTTAGATAACAAAACATTACTTGAAGCACAAAAACACCCAGAGCAATACCGTGATTTAATTGTTCGTGTTGCTGGATACAGTGCATTCTTTGTTGAGTTATGCAAAGACGTTCAAGATGAAATTATCAGTAGAACTGTGCTTACACACTTTTAATTAAAAAAATTGTATAAAATCTGTAATCTGCAGCAGTGTTCTGTAGATTACAGATTATAAATAAGATATATATTAAAAATCAAGGTAATGAAACTGGAGAATGAAAAATATGAGTAATGAAAACTTAGGTATAATCGAACGAAAAGCGACGATTTTTAATATACAGAAATATAACATGTATGATGGAGATGGAGTAAGAACTTTAGTATTCTTTCAAGGATGTCCTCTTCGTTGTAAATGGTGTGCAAATCCTGAAGGACTAGTTAAAAAGCATAGAGTTATGTTTAAAAGTAATTCATGTGTTAATTGTGGGGCTTGCGTTTCTGTTTGTCCTGTTGGAATACATACCATATCTAATGAAACTTTAAAGCATGAAGTTAATCGTGATATTGATTGTATCGGATGTGGTAAGTGCAAAGAAGCTTGTCTTAAATCTGCTTTAACAATAGTTGGAGAAGTAAAAACTATTTCGGAACTATTGGAGATTGTAGAAGAAGATAGAACTTTTTATGAAGTTTCTGGTGGTGGTGTTACATTAGGCGGTGGTGAAGTTTTAATGCAGCCTGAAGCAGCTTGCAGTTTGTTAATGGCATGTAAGCAATCAGGGATAAATACTGCAATTGAAACTTGTGGTTATGCAAAACTTGAATCAGTACTTAAGGTTGCGGAGTTTACAGATTTATTCCTATTTGATGTTAAACATATTAATTCTGATAGACACTTTCAGTTAACAGGTGTGAGGAATGAACAGATTTTAGAAAATCTGCAAGAACTACTTCGCCGCAAATATAATGTGAAGATTCGTATGCCTTTACTTAAAGGTATAAATGATTCTCAAGATGAAATTGAAAAGACTATGGAGTTTTTAACACCATACAAAGATTATAAAAATTTTAAAGGGATTGACTTACTTCCATATCATAAGATGGGGGTAAATAAATACAATCAATTAGGAATGGAATATCCTATAAAGGATGATCCAAGTTTAAAAAATGAAGATTTAGATAGAATAGAAGGATGGATTAAAAAGTACGATTTACATGTAAAAGTAATCCGTCATTAAATAATTTTCAAATAGATAATAAGATGGAAGGTAAGGTTTATGGGAGATTTTCTTGATAGAAACATACAGCGTGTTATACAAGAGTCAGTGCCAGGAAAGCAGATTACAATAGCACATATCATTGCATCACCTATGTCTGATATATATGAACGTCTTGGAATCGATGAAAAAGGAGCTATAGGGATTTTAACTCTTTCCCCATATGAAACTGCAATTATAGCTGCAGATATTGCTACAAAATCTTCTAATGTTGAAATTGGGTTTCTTGATCGTTTTACAGGTTCTGTTGTAATAAATGGTGATGTTCAAAGTGTGGAAACAGCACTTGGAGCAGTAAACGATACGTTAAGAGATATGCTTGGATTTACTCCGGCACCCATTACAAGGACATGAGAAAAAAGCGCATAATGGTAATTGGACCTTCAAGATGTGGTAAAACCACATTAGTTAATGCCTTAAATGATTATGATGGTCCGCTAAAACGAACACCAGATTTAATTTATGGAAAAAATACTATTGATGTTCCAAGTGCTTATTTAGAAAATTCATGGATGTACAAGCATATAATAGCAGCAGCTCAAGATGCATCTCATGTGCTTATATTGGTTGATCAGTCTAATTGCAATGAAATATACTCCCATGGATTTGCAAAGTCTTTTAGATGCCCGGTGATTGGAGTTATTACAAAATGTGACTTGATACCTGAAAATGAAGAAAAATGTTTGCGACAGCTAAAGAACATAGGAGTATCAAAGCCATATTTTAATATTAGTTTTCCAATGGGAACAGGAATTGATGCTTTGAAAAAGTATTTATCCGATGACTACCCGCTCTAATACTCCCAGCTTCTATCAAAGTGGGAGATAAGGGCGGCTACGTCCCTGGATAACGATTTCTAAGCTTCAGGTGGAGCGAAAAAACTCCACCTGAAACTAAGAACTCTGTTTATTTGAAAAAGGTGAGGAGTAAAGGTCAATGATGAAATTTATTACCGAAGAGTATTTGAGAGATTTATATCGAAAAGAACCTTTTAATACCTACAAGTTACAACAAGGACAGCGCCTTACACCTGGAGCAGCTCAATATTTGTCTGACAAAAGAATAACAATGAATAATGATGATTCTAAAAAAGATAAAAATGTTTCTCAAGAAAATAAGACTGAAGCAGTAAAACAAGAGAGAAACACTAATTTAAATTTTAAGAAACTTTGTTGTAAGTTGAAATCCATGGAGGCAGTATTTCTTGTTACTAGTAGTGAAATATTAAAAAAAGATATCATTTTAGCACAAAATGTTATGAATTTAGGTAGAAAAATATCAAACATCAGAAATGTTGTGGAAGGAAAAGGTGTTCTTGAGCCTATTTACTGCAAAGAATGCACTGGAATTAATCCATTAAATTTCATGACTGACCTTGATGATTGTTTTGAAATAACAGAATTTCATATGCAGCTTGAAAAAAGCAATGCAATTTTAAAAATGAATGCACTACGTTGTGCTTTACGAGAATTACAATTTGATATAATTGATACCTACAAAAATGATGATGACGGTTTAAAAAATAGAATTATGGAGAACACTAATTCAATAATTAATTCGCTGTCTCAATTGATTTGTTCAGCAGTAGGAGGAGAAAAATGTCAAAGAAAAAATTAACTTTTGGATATTGTGATAAGATGGTTCAAGATTTTGAAGAGGTTATAGAAAAGCCAATCCTTAATGGATCTTCTGTTTATTATACAGGTGTGGACTTAGGTACTGCTTGTGTAGTATTGGCTGTTTTAGATGAAAACTATAAGCCAGTGGCTGGTGCATATAGATATGCAGATGTGGTTCGTGATGGTATGGTTGTAGACTATATTGGTGCCATAAGAATTGTTAGAGAACTTAAGCAAGAAATTGAGGAGAAATTGAATACAGAGCTTCTTTATGCAGCAGCTGCAATTCCACCTGGAACAGATGCTTTAGATTCTGGAGCAATTAAAAACGTAGTTCAGTCAGCAGGATTTGAACTAACGAATCTGTTAGATGAACCTACTGCTGCCAATGCTGTACTTAAAATTCAAAATGGTGCAGTTGTTGATATAGGTGGTGGTACAACTGGAATATCAATTTTAAAAGATGGAAAGGTTGTTTATGTTGTTGATGAACCAACAGGAGGTACTCATTTCTCATTAGTTATTTCTGGTGCTTATGGAATGCCTTTTAAAGAGGCAGATAAGTTTAAAAGAAATAATGAAAACCACAAAGAAATTTTACCTGTGTTAAAGCCAGTAGTTGAAAAGGTGTCATCAATTATTAACCAGCATATCAAGAATCATGATGTGAATGAAATTTCTTTAGTTGGTGGTACTTGTTGTTTAACTGGAATTGAAGAAATTATTCAGAAACAGACTGGAGTTTATACTCACAAACCTAAAAATCCTATGTTTGTTACACCACTTGGAATAGCATTAAGTTGTACACAAGATATTATGGAATAATAAGGAGAGTGTTTAAAAGTGGATTTTAGAATTATAAAATCACCTTCCCAGAGCACTAAAGACATTCTTATAAGACGAATCGGTGGAAATTGTAAAACCAAATTAGACGGTGTTGATGCAATAGGACTTGTTCAAGGCAAGCTTATCGATATGATATATGCTACAGATATTGCTGAGAAAAGTGCTGGTGTCACTGTTGAAGATATAAAGGGCACATGCCCCCAACATATGGTTTTAATTGGAATTTTTGGCGACACATCATCAGTTGAATCTGCAATAAATGAGATTAAACTGAAAATGAAAGAAGGAAAAACAATATGATAGTAGCAAGGCTTATTGATAATGTATGGGCAACTAGAAAAGCTGAATCACTTAACGGACTTAAATTTATGCTTGCTGAGGAAATTGGTGGAGTAGATGAAGGACGTAGATTTATTGTTGTTGACAATATCAGTGCAGGTATTGGTGATAGAGTTATCGTTAGTACTGGATCATCTGCTCGTAGAATGTTAGGTGATGATAATATACCTGTAGATGCAGTTGTTGTTGGAATAGTTGATAATGATTGTAACTTTGGTTAAACACAATCTTTCTTAAAAATAATCATAGGATTTTAGGTTTTTTATAGATACCAATATTATTTGAAAGGAAGTGAAAATGTGAAAAAATTAATCTGTGCAAAAGATATTGAACAATTAATATTAAAGGGTGAAAAAGTATTTTATATAGATGGTAGTGAAATAATTACACCATCAGCTAAGGATCTTGCAAAAAACAATGAAATACTATTTACTACAGAAGCTCCTGCACCTAAGGTAGAGACTTTAAAAGTTAAAAAGGTTCCAAGCATAGAAGGTATGGATAGTGAAATGATGCTTAATTTCTTCAGAGCAATGATGGACAAGGGTCTTTTACAAGAAATGCTTGAATGTTTAAAACCAAAAAATCTTCTATTTGAAGCTGAAAGTGATCCTAATGGACTTAAAGTTGTTAGAGGAAAAACAGTAAAAATGGATGTGTTCGACACTGGAAATCCAAATGCAAAGGCTTATTTTCAAGAGTTAGTAAGCAAAGAAGAATCAAAAATGAGTGCTGGATTTTTAGTTATTGAAAATTCAAAATTTGATTGGGAATTAACTTATGAAGAGATTGACTATGTTATCGAGGGAACTTTAACAGTTGAAATCAATGGAAAAACATATACAGCTCATGCTGGAGATGTGGTATTTGTTCCATCTGGTTCTAAGGTAGTTTGGGGTTCTCCAGATAAAGCAAGGGTATTCTACACAACATATCCAGCTAACTGGGCAGATCTTTTATA
The DNA here is from genome assembly GCF_002477055.1 of Clostridium sp. UBA7503. NCBI lineage: Bacteria > Bacillati > Bacillota > Clostridia > Eubacteriales > Clostridiaceae > Clostridium > Clostridium sp. UBA7503. Next base: position 42,127 of record NZ_DLNT01000021.1, on the reverse strand, counting down.
AATTAGGGGGATTGACCTATGCAAGCACTTGGTTTAATAGAAACAAAAGGATTACTTGCATCTATTGAGGCAGCTGACACAATGGTGAAATCCGCAGATGTAAGTATTATTGAAAAGACCTATGTAGGTGGCGGTCTTGTTACAATTGCAGTTACAGGTGATGTAGGTGCAGTAAAAGCAGCTATAGAAGCTGGAGTAGCAGCTGTCAAAAATCTTAATGAAGAAGCTTTAGTATCAGAGCATGTAATCCCACGTCCTCATGAGGAGTTGGAAAGCATAATTGGAGCTAAATCTTCAGTGGAAACTCAAGAGGCTTTAGTATCTGATGAAAAAGTTGAAGAACCTGAAGAGATTCAAGAGATTCAGCAGATCCAAGATGCAGAAGACTTAGAAGTTGTAGAAGAAATTCAAGAAACTGAAGAAGTTGAAGAAATTCAAAATAGTGATGCTTTAGACAATGATTTAGATAAACTTCATAAGGGAAGTTTAGAGAATCTACATAAAGATGATGTAGATAATTTAGTTATTAAAAATGGTATTGAAAAAACCATTTTAATATTATCTAAGCTAAAGGTAGTTAAGCTTAGAAATCTAGCTCGTGAATATAAAGATTTTGGAATTACAGGTAGAGTAATTTCAAAAGCAGGTAAAAATCAATTGCTTACCAAATTCAAGTTGTATTACGAGAAAAATTAGATATTGTAAGGTTTACGAAAGGAAGTAATGACCAATGGAGAACTTTGATAAAGATTTACGTTCAATACAAGAAGCGAGAGATCTTGCTAGACTTGGAAAGGTAGCAGCTAATAAAATTGCTGATTATACTGAAGAGCAAATCGATAAAATTTTACGTAACATGGTTAGAATTGCAGAAGAAAATGCAGTTTGTTTAGCACAAATGGCAGTTGAAGAAACTGGTTTTGGTAAAGTTGAAGATAAAACTTTTAAAAACCATTTAGCAGCTACTATACTATATGAATCAATTAAAGATATGAAAACTATCGATATAATTAGAGAAGATGAGGTAAACAAGCTAATAGAGATTGCTGAGCCAGTTGGTTTAGTTATGGGTATAGTACCTTCAACAAACCCGACTTCTACTGCTATTTTTAAAGCTATGATTTCAATTAAATCTCGTAATGCTATAGTATTCTCACCACACCCATCTGCTGCAAAATGTACAATTAAAGCAGCTCAATTAATGCACGATGCAGCTGTTGAAGCTGGTGCGCCAGAGAATGTTATAACATGTGTAACTTCACCTTCAATTGGAGCTACAAATGAGTTAATGAAAAGCAAAGAAGTTGCTATAATAATAGCTACAGGTGGTCCAGGAATGGTTAAAGCTGCTTACAGTGCAGGAAAACCAGCTCTAGGTGTTGGTGCAGGAAACTCTCCAGCATACATAGAAAAAACTGCTAATATAGAACAAGCTGTTAGAAATATTATGGCAAGTAAAACTTTTGATAATGGTACAATCTGTGCATCAGAACAATCAATAATCTGTGAAGAATGTAATGAAGCTGCAGTTATTCAAGAGTTCAAAAAGCATGGTGGATATTTCATGACTAAAGAAGAAACTGATAAAGTTTGTAAATTATTATTCAAAAATGGACATGCCATGAATGCTAAATTTGTAGGAAGAAGTCCACAAGTTATTGCAAGTGCTGCAGGAATTGAGATTCCTCAAGGAACAAAAGTGCTTATAGGAAGACAAAACGGAGTAGGTGAAGGTAATCCATTATCATTTGAAAAACTTACAACAGTTCTTGGATTCTATACAGTAAAAGATTGTTATCAAGCATGTGATTTAAGTATTGAATTACTTCAAAATGGAATTGGTCACACAATGAGTATCCATACTGAAAATAAAGATATAGTTATGAAGTTTGCTAAAAAGCCAGCTTCTCGTATCCTTGTTAACACTGGTGGAACACAAGGTGGAACAGGTGCAAGCACAGGTCTTAATCCTTCATTCACTTTAGGTTGTGGTACATGGGGAGGAAGCTCAGTATCTGAAAATGTTACTCCTGAGCACCTTATAAACATTAAGAGAGTTGCTTATGGTTTAAAAGATTGCGCAACATTAGCATCTAATGACCCAACTTTCAACTGTATAAAAACTGCTGAGAATTGTCACAGCGTACAAAATCAACTTATGAATATGAGTCCAGCTCAAATTGCAGCAGCTGCAGCGGCTTTAAATAAAGATAACACTTGCGTTAACAGTACTAATACTTGCACTGAATGCAATACTGATAGCACAAAAAATGAAGAGCTTTTAGATTTAGTTAATCAAATAGTTGCCGCTATGAAAGGGGCAAACTAATGGATAATTGTGAAGCAGTATTAAAGCTTTTACTAGAAGCTGTGAAAAACGATGGACAAAAAACTGTATCTCAGGGAAATTCATCTGAGATTCCAGTAGGAGTTTCCAATAGACATGTACATCTTTCACAAAAGGATTTAGAGAGTCTTTTTGGTACAGATTACAGTCTTACAAAACTAAAAGACTTATCTCAACCAGGTCAATATGCATGCAAGGAACTTGTAACAATTTGCGGACCAAAAGGTGCAATCGAGAAAGTTAGAATCCTTGGACCTGTAAGAAGTAAGACTCAAGTTGAAGTATTAAATGGAGATTGCATTAAACTTGGAGCAGCATCAAATGTAAGACTATCTGGAGATTTAAGCAGAACACCTGGAATCACATTAGTAGGACCAAAAGGTTCTGTTCAAATTGAAGAAGGCTTAGTAGTTGCTCAAAGACATATTCACATGACACCTGAAGATGCTAAAAACTTAGGAGTTTGTGATGGAGATACAGTATGTATAAAATTTGACGATTTAAGAGGCGGAATATATAGTAATGTAGCTATTAGAGCTAATGATGCTTCAAAACTTGAATGTCATCTTGATATAGAAGAAGCTAATGCAATGGGCATTAACTCAAAGTCAAAAATAACAATAGTAAAGTAAAAAAAGCAACAAAATAAGTGGTTATAATTAAAAATTATAATATAAATAAAAGATATTTAGGAGGATTATAAAATGAAATACGATGCATTAGGAATGATAGAAACAAAAGGTTTAGTAGGATCAATTGAGGCAGCTGACGCTATGGTTAAAGCAGCTAACGTATATTTAATAGGTAAAGAATATGTTGGAGGCGGACTTGTAACTGTTATGGTTAGAGGAGATGTTGGAGCTGTTAAAGCTGCTACAGATGCTGGAGCTGCTGCTGCACAACGTGTTGGAGAATTAGTATCAGTTCACGTAATCCCACGTCCACATTCTGAGGTTGAAGTAATTCTTCCATCTTCTAAAGAAGCTGCAAAATAGGATTTTAATAACGTTTTAAAATAGAAACGTCGCTAAAGATAATTTAGCGGCGTTTTCTTTTTTGACAAAAATAATACTTTATTTGTTAATTATATTAATCATGAGTAACTGTTATATAGAATTGTGGGAATGGAAATTGTTTGTACCTTAAGAAAATATGGAATTTTATTTGTATATTATTATATTTAGTTATGGGTAATGGTTCTAGTATAATTATTTTTGAATACTATTTTAATATGAAAGTTTAATTAAAAATTATAGAATTTATTGTAAAACAATATATGTATAAATATATAAATAATAACACATATATATATAGTTGACAATTTACATAATTATACCTATAATACAAATTGTAATAGTAGTATAATTTACATAAAATAATATATGTAGAACTACTAATAAAAATTTAATCGTAATCATTGATTTATTTTATGACGAAAAATATTCGTTAAGGAAGTCGGTGTAAATCCGACACAGTAAATCCCTACTGTAAGGGTGACGAACAAAGCAAAATGCCACTGGTATAAAAACTGGGAAGGCGCTTTAAGTAGGATGAACCTAAGTCAGAACACAACAGTAAGATGAATCAATAGATTGCATTGTACAAGTTTTACCAATTATAAAGCATGGATATCTGAAGGCATAACAGGTGTTTATTTTTTACGTCCATTTTTAAAAAAATGGGCAGAAAAGCTTAATTACAGAGCACAAAAACTAAACTTCTATAGACATAAAATTTTTAGAAATTTATAAAAATGACTGAAATGAAAATTATAGATAATTACATGCTGAAATAAGGGGGGATGAAATTATTGGTAAAATTCATAACATTACTATTCATAAAAAATGATATAAAGGTAACAAATACTTTTATTATGGCGAATTAGAATGGCAAAAAAGTGTTGTGTTCAGGGGATAAAAGAATGGGGAGGATTATAAATGAGTAAAAAAATGAAAAAGTTTTTGGGTTTTCTTTTAGTTTTAGTTATGACATTAGCTATTAATGTAAATGCAAATATAAATGCTAATGCCTTTGCAGATGCTAATGAAACTGTTAATGTTCAGATTAAGGCGTATGGAGATACCTATATTAATGAAACAGTAAATCTTAATGATTTAAAATCTAAATTAAGTTCAATAAATTCAGATCATTTATATAGTACACAACCATATACTAATTATTCTACCGAAGGTATAAAGACACCAACTACAGCTGATGCTTTAATTTTTGCTTATAACCAATACTATATGAGTCAGGGAGCAGCAGAGGTAACTCCATTACTTGATACTAATTATCCAAATACATCAGCTGCTATTAGCTATAATTGGGATTTAAAGCCATATGCTGGCAAGCCAGGAATCTACTTTCTTTACTTCGACGGAATGACAACTGTAGATAATGGTACTGTTCAAAATCCTGATGGCACTCATACTTGGACTGGTGATACATGGACTTTCTATGTAAATGGAGTTAAATCAGATTTATATGCTAGTAACATTTCATTAACAGATGGTATGACAATTGTTTTTGATTATGGTACAGTATCCGAAACTTGGTAAAATTAGATAATAAAAATATTTTAACAGATGATTAAAGAACTCCTTTAATCATCTGTTTATTTGGGGGATAAAATGAATAAAATAAAAAGATTTATCGTATATCTATGCGTAATGTGCATTGTTATAACAGCGATACCTGTTAAAGCCTTTGCTAAAGATGAAGAATCTAGTAAATCTACAGAGTTAACCAGTCTAATAGTAGCATGTTCTACAGCTCACCAGCCGAGTTTGGTTTGGCGTGGTTCACAAGCCACTAAAATAGATGGTAAAGATAATGTTTATTACGTTGATCTTTCTAGTGGGATTATTGGATGTCTAAGAATCACAGGTACTAGAAAATCAAATACAGCAAAAATTACTATTGAGGATATGACAGATCCAGAGAATAAATCTAAAACAAATTTATCTATTAACTATGATAAGGGTTATGAACTTAATGAAAATAATAAACTAGTTGAAAATAAAGACAATAATCCCTTCTGCAGTTTTGAAAAGTCTACAAATCAGAGCGATTTTATAAAAGCTGCTTATGGAAGCAATGTATTTAAAATAACAGTAGAAGATGGGGATAAGAAAGAAGAAAATTATTTAGTAGTTTCCTTTAAAAAATCTACCAATGATTTAGAGAATAATTGGCCAGATAAAATTAATATATTAGATGGAAAAACTTCTAAGCCCTTAACTAATGAATATCAATGTGGCAACGAAATCATGGCAAAAACTAAGGGAATTGGGGTTTGTGGAGAAGATGGAAAGTGTAAAATTCCAGAGGATACTTCATCTATAAGATTGCAATTAGAAAAATCAGTGACGTCATCTAAAAATGCTTTTTATGAAGGTTGTGAAGATGGCTTTTATAGGACAAATTCCTATGAAGTTAGCTTCAATGGAGGACCATGGAAACAAACTGGTGGTAATGAAATAAGTGAAGAGTTTGCTTTAAAACAAGGATTAAATATAGTTCAGCTTACTACAAGTTCAATTGAAGCTTTCCAAGAACCAAGAAGAAAGTCACTTGGAGGAATAACTCTTTTATTATATAGAGATGGAGAAAATACCTATGAAGTTCCAAAAGGAACGGATACTTCTATAAAATCTGTAAAGATATTTCAAGGGGCTAATGATAAAGCTCATGCAACAGATAGATTTGCAGAGCTATTGTATACTAATAAAATTGATGAAAAAGCAAGTATTAATTTAACTTCTTCAAATCCCTATGTATATATTCAAGTGGAAACTAATGATCCAGCAGCAGAGGTATTTATACCAAACAGTAAAGTCATTGATGGAGGATACTTTTTTAAATTAGATAGTGATAAAAATGATGTAATTCCAATTAGTGTTATCCCAGCTACTGGAGATATAGGTGCTCAGGCATTGCATAATATAAATATTAACTGGCAAATTACAGAGGCAAGTCTAGACAAGTTAGAGGTTATTGGAGGAAAACTAACAAAATATTATAAGAAAAATTTAAAGGATTATTATCTTATACCTGACTCCTATGATTCTAATGTAAGTTTAAATTTTATTCAAGGAACAGAAAGTAACATTGAAGTTTATTTAAATAGAATTGATTCTAAGCCTATTGAGATTACAAATAATACTGTAGAAGTAGATCCTTCAAAAGTACATCAGGTTATACTAAAGGCTACTTCTTTAGATGGAATTACAAATAGTTATACTGTTGTAATTAAGAGGCCAGATTCCAAGGATACATCAGGAGATTATGAGAAGACAAAGGGAAAAGCTTCAGCAATATTAAAGAAGGCTATTGATGGATATAAAAATAAAGAAAAAGACAAAATAAATGGAAATTATTGGGACGTATTTTCTATGACTAGTGCTAATGAAAGCTTAGATGGATACTATGTATATGATGTAACTAAGCATAGATTAGGTCAAGCTACGGATTATGCAGCTATTATTTTACAGTTAACTATGATTGGAGAAAATCCTTATAATTATGATGGTGTAAACTATGTAGAAGGACTTAAAAATTGTAAAGATGAAATGGGGTCTTATGGACCTTTTGCTTGTAATATTTGGGCATTATATGCACTAGATGCTGCGGGATGTTATGATGAGAATTTAGTTAATATTGTAGCTGGCTCAGCATATAGTAAGAATTTTGATTTAGATATGCGTGGTTGGGCTCTTGCAGCAATTCAAAACCATTTAGATGTGGAGGGAGTTGCTGAAAAAAGCTCTATAGCTATTGAGCGTATGAAGTTAAATCAAGATGGTTCTGGTACGGATAAGGCAGCCTTTGAAAACCCTTACTATTCCAATAGTAATCTTTCTAGTCATGCTTGTGTAATAATGGGGCTTACTTCTGCAGGAATTAATATAGAAGATGAAGATTGGAAGGTAGATGGAGTTTCTCCATTAGATGTAATAGACAAACGTCAGGATAAAGAGAATGGGAAATTTACAAGTACAACCTATGGAGATTCCTATAATACACAGGTTATTATCGCTTTGGGGGGAATTATTAATAGAGATAATGTTTGGGCAGCTCAAGTTCTTACTTTAGATAAGGTAGAGAAACTTTTAGAAAAAGCAAAGGAAATTAAAACTAATCCAATCCTTCAAAAGCAAATAGATTCACAAAGAGAAACGCTAGAAGAATTATATAATAAAAACTCTGGTAATGCCCTTGGCATGGGCGAAGATTATTATGCTTTATATGACTTAGTAGGTTTAGCTGATGAAAGTTGGAAACCTAACACATTTATGGGGACAGAGGAAGAAAAGCAGGAAGTAGAGGATGTTATAAAACAAATTGAAGAGATTTCAAATATAGAAAAGTTAACTTATGCAGATAAAGCTAAAGTAGAAGCTGCAAAAAGTGCTTTTTTTAGATTAAAACGTGTTCGTGTTGAAGGAAAAGAAGTTGGATCGATATTATTACAACACTATGTAAATAATAGTTATATTTTAGATGAAGCTATTGCTTTCATTGAAAATGAAGAAAAGCTACATAAGGAAAATGCAGAAAAGTTAACTAATGAAATATTAAAGTATAAAGATGTGGGTTCTATTAAGTTAGAGGATAAAAACAACATTATGGACTTAAAGCAGAAGGTTGATGGCTTAGGTGAAGAAGTTTCTAAGTGGATTTCAGGTGAAATAGTACAGATTTTAAATGATGCTATTAATCGTGTTATTAATTTAGAAGTAGTAACTCCAGTTATTGTGGAAATTAAGAAATTAGAAGAGGGAGTTACTATCTTAGATGGACCTTTCTTGAAGGAAGTAAGAGCTATGTATGAAGCATTAACTAAAGAACAAAAAGCTTTGGTTAAAAATTATTACTTACTTGTAAGCTCAGAAAAGGAGTTTAATAAGCATCAGATTGAAAATGTAGTAAATCAAATTAAGGAATTACCAGAACCAAGTAGTTTAAAGAAAATACTTGATGGAAAAGCAGAAGAAATTACAATTACTCCAAAACAAATTGAACAGATTGCAAAAGCAAAAGCTGCATATGATGCTTTAACACCAGAGCAACAAGTTGCTATTGAAGCAATGGAAAATGGAGAGGTCTTAGTGACAAAATTATCAGAGGATGTACTTATAGCTGAGGAATATGAAGGTTATATAGAAGCATACTTAGATCCATTAGTTGAAAAAGTTAAAAACTTTAATATTCCAATGAGTGCAAATCAAGTAAGTTATGCAAAGGAAATTTTTAATGAATATAACAAAAATGAAAGTGTGAAGACGTACCTAGATAGTATACCTGGGATAAAGGAAAAAATTACTAGTATTAAAAAAGGTATTGAAGAATGGAATGAAGCATTTAAGAAAGCTGATTCTGTTAAGATATATTTTACTGATGCAACTGAGAATGCGGATGAAAATCTAGTTTCAAAAGATACCGTACAAGGTATTAAACTAGCATTAGAAAAATATGAAGAGTTACAAAGAAATTCAGAAAATGCAGCAAGTATTTTAGAAAATGAAATGGCTAGTTTAGAAAGGCTAAAAGATAAAATTTATGCAAAGAAAAAGCAACTTAATGAAGAGAACAAGGTAGCTAGAATTTCAGGTAAAATTCCATGGGATGTGGAATTAGAAATCAAGGAAGTAGAAGTTAAAAACTATGATGCGTTAAAGAGTTATTTATCTAAATATAAGGATGCTTCAATGGTTAAAGCAGTAAGTGTTAATAGCCTTGAAATAATGTCCGATGGAAGATTAAAGCAGTATATTCCTGAAAAAGATTACATTGCTACTTTATTTACTCATGAAGATTTTGCAAATAAAAATGTTTATTTAGCTATGTTATCAAAGGATGGAGTGAATATTTTAAATAGTAGTGTGTCTGGTAGTGATGTTACCTTTACTATGGATAGTAGTAGTGGAGAGTATGCAATAGGTGTCAAAGCTGTTAAAACAGTAGAGCCATCCAGTGATGATACAATTGATGGTAATAAAGAAGGGGATATAAATAAAAACAGTGGAAATAAACAAGGAAAGGCAACTAGCTTGCAGCCATCAGATAAAGGTGAAAATATAAGTAATAGTTCTGGAAAAACTTCATCAGCACCTAAAACTGGAGATGTTTTACCACAAAAGATGTCAATTATGCTTACTTTAATTGTTATAGGTATCGGTATATTTATTACAGCAAAAAAATACAAGGCTGCCAATAGGTAGGTTTTATAGAATTGGGGTTGAAAAAATGAAGTATAAGAAAAAAGATAGAATTCGAAAGTTAACAGCAGTTCTTTTGCTTCTATTTATGACAGTTACCACTTTTCTGGGAAATTATAAACCTGCTTGGGCAGATGCGGAAAATGGTATTGTAACAGTTACCGTTGAGAGATTTTCAATAGGTAAAGGATATGTAATTGAGCCTAATATGGTATCAATAAGAGAAGGGGAAAACTATGTTTCTCTATTAAAGAGATTTTTAAGTTCTCAGGGATATGGGTATGATATTCACGATACTCAATATGGTGCATATTTAGCTTCTGTTCATAATGCAGATACACAAGATATGAAGTTAAATATTCCTAATTCCATATTAAAGATGGCTAGTGCAAATGGAGATTTTACATTAAATAATAATTTGACTAATGCTTATGCACCAAAGTTATCAGAATTTTCCTATACAGGAACTTCTGGATGGGTATATTCCATTAACAATGTGTTCCCTAACGTAGGAATTGGCAATACGTATCCTAAAAATGGTGATGTATGTAGGTTACAATTTACTATTTATGGAACAGGAGCAGACGTAAGTGGTAAAGATGTAAGTAGTGGGAAAGTTTACTACACTCCAGCCGATAGAAGTAAATTATTATGTAAGGTAGCAACAATAAATCAAGCAAAGGATATTTGGTTTACTGTAGATGGATGTGAAGTGGCTTATGATAAAGCTATGAAGGTTTTAAATAACTTTGATGCAACTCAAGCAGAAGTAGATACAGCATTAAGTGAACTTCCTTCCATGGAAGCTGTTTATCCTAAATCTGTAGCATTATTAGACAGTAATCTATCTATAGATATAGATGAAAAAGATAAGCAACTTAAAGTATCTCTTTATCCTGAGAATACTACTTTTAGTAAATTAGTATGGAAGTCTTCGGATGAAAGAGTGTTACAGGTAGATGAGGAAGGAAAGCTTTTACCAATTTCAGTGGGTAAGGTTGATATTACGGCAAGTACAATAAATGGATATAGTGCTACATGCCATGTTACAGTAAAGAATCGACCATTAACTGAAATTGTATTAAATAAGTCAAGTTTTTCTTGTGAAAGAGATGATACATTTCAATTAAAAGTAGTAGAATGGATACCTGAAAACACTACGGATGATAAAAATGTAACCTGGACAACTAGTGATGAAAAAGTTGCTACAATATCTGAAAATGGGTATGTTGTTGCTAAAAAATCAGGTGAAGTAGATATTAAAGCTACAACAAAAACTGGAATTAATGCCATATGTCATGTCACTGTAGGAAATAGTAAAGAATTAGTAGCAGCTATGGAAAAGAAAATTTCTCAACTTCCAAATTCTGCTGATATGAAAATAAAAGATGTTAAGGGAGTTTATGCGCTTAGAGATGAGTTTGAATCTTTAAAAGATGAAAGTAAAGCCTATATTTCTGAGACTATAATAAGTAAACTAAAAGCTTGTATAGAAAAAGCTGATATATTAACTGTAATTTCTAAAATTAATAATTTGCCGTCTATATCTGTTCTTAGGCTTGAGGATGAAAGTAAGGTGCAAGAAGCAAGGACATATTATGATGCTTTAAGTAGTAAAAATCAAAAGCTTGTTGGAAGACCTTATATAAACCGACTTTGTAAGGCCGAGAATCGCTTAAAAGACTTAAAGAAAGAAGCAAAAGATGTAGAAGATAAGATGATGAAATTACCTGACAAAGTAACAATAGCTGATATTGACTTAGTTATTTCTGTAAGAAATGCTTATGAAGGTGAGCTTACCCAGGCACAAAAAAGTATTATTTCAGAAGAAGCTAAAAACAAGTTGACTCATGTAATAAGTAGTTTGCAAGGATCAATTACAAGGGTCATAGATGCAGTAGATACTAGTCAAGAGGTTGATATTAATTCAAAGGAAATTCAAGAATTTCTTAAAGCTATAGCTTTTTATGAGGATATGGAAGGAATAATGGAAATTCCAGAGGATACAAAGAATAAAATTGATGCTACAAAAAAATGGATTGAACAAGCAATTCATACTTGTGAAGGTATTACTGTAGAAAGTCCTTGGTATATAAGAACTAAGGTATCAGATATAAATGGAAAAACAGAATTCCTTAAACAGATAAAAAAGGCTTATGATTCTTCTAAAGCATCTATAGTTTTTGCAGAAGAGATTAGCTATGAGGATATCAGAAATAAATCTAATTATTCTCAAGAGAAGACTGTGGAAATTACCTTTAAGTTACCGGCAGAATATGATTCTATGGAAAATCCAAAGGTATTCATGGTGAAGGATGGAAAAATTAAGGAGTTAGATGCAACTTATAATGCTGAAAGTGATAGTATAACTGTTCATTCTCGCTCCATTGGAAAATTGATTTTAGCTGATGTACCAATAGCTATAAAGGATATTTCTGTTTCTTCTACAGCACAAGTAGAAAAAGGTGGAACTATATCTTTAAAATCCTATAAACTACCTGAAAGTGCTACAGAACCCCTAGAAATAAGATGGAAGTCATCTAATGATAATATAGCTACTGTAGATGATAATGGTGTAGTCACTGGAATTAGTGAAGGTACTGTAACAATTACAGCTTCCTTAGCTAGCAGTATGGATATTAAAGCTGAATGTAAGGTTACAGTAGTTACAAAGGCAAACTCTCTTTCTAAAAGTGTTGAAGAAATTTTAAAGGAGACAAGAGGATATATTATTTCTATTGATAAAAATCCTGCAAAGGGTAGTGAATGGTTTGTAATAGGTTTAGCAAGAGGTGGAATGGACATAAATAGTGATTATTTTGATACTTATTATAATCATATGGTAAATTACTTAAAGGAGAAGAATGGAAAGCTAACAGATACAGTTAAATATACTGAATACTCTAAAGCTATTGTTACTATGACTTCCATAGGAAAAGATGCTAGGAATATTGGAGGATATAATTTACTTGCTAACTTAGCTGACTTTAATGAAATTAAAAAGCAAGGAATTAATGGACCAATATGGGCTCTTATTGCTTTAAAGACAAATCCATATTATGTTATTCCTGAAGTTTCTGGAGTATCAAAGCAGACGACAGAAGAAGGATTAATAGATTATATTCTTTCAAACGCAAAAAGTGATGGTGGATGGAATTTATCAGGAAAATCAAGTGATGTTGATTTAACAGCAATGGCGTTACAAGCTATTGCACCTTATTACAATAAAGAAGGAAGAGAAAAGGTAACTATAGCAATAAATAAAGCACTTTCATTTTTAAGCAAAAATCAGCTAAAAAATGGAGGATTTGCTACTAGTGGTGTAGAGACTTCTGAATCTAATGCTCAAGTTATTACTGCTCTTTGTGCTCTTGGAATTAATCCAGAGACAGATAATAGATTTATTAAAAATGGTTATTGGTCAGTGGAAAATATACTTAAATATCATATACCAGGTAGTGGGTTCATGCATGTAAAAGCTGAAGCAGGTAATAATGGAGGTGCTGAAGCAGGTATAATTGATGGAATGGCAACTGAACAAGCTTATTATGCGTTAGTTGCTTATAACAGATTAAAAAATGAAAAAACTTCTTTATATGATATGTCAGATTTATCCATAAAAATTGGTGATAGTGGAGATAATTCAGGTACGGGAATTAACAATGAGAATCCTGGACCTGAAGTAGAAGTAAATAAAGTTGAGAATAATATCTCCAGTATTTTAAGTAAAGCCATAAAGGGAAAAAGTGTTTCTAAAGTTTCCAAAACTACTAATACTGCAAATAAAAATGATAAGAAAAGTGTAAATAAAAACACTAAAAAAGATTCCAAGGCAGATGAAGAAGGCTGGAATTTTAAAGGTGGAGAATATGAAGGCAGTAAGGGTTCTTTAGATGCTAGATTAGAAGGAAAAGCAAATGAAACTGAAGGTATAAAAGAATATTTACCCTATGCCCTTTGTATTTTATGCGGAGTTACAGTTGTAGGAGTATGTATTTACTTTAAAAAGAAAAAGTAATAATTTTAAAATGACGCTGATTCTCATATATAGAATTATGGGAATTGCTCGTTAAAATGTAGTTTTATATGTAAGGAATATGCTGAACATTAGTGTATTTCTTACATATAATTCATTTTCGCAAGGAGGAAAATAATATGCGCAAAACTTGGTTAAAAATAATTGCGTTATTAATATGTATAGTTTTTTTTATTACTGGTTGTGGTAAAGCTAATAGTACTCATAACAAAGACATGCAGAGTAAAACAATACCAGAAAAAAATATCTTATCGGAAGATGGTATAGTATCAGAGGATATTATGCTAGGAATATCTGGAGTAGATAAGGTTTTTTCCTTTGAAGGAATGGATAGTAATGGAATTAAGTATACTTGGTTTTATGATGGAAAGAAAGTTCAAAATCCTATAGAGCAAAAGTTGAAAGTAGAATTTTCTAAGGAAAATTTAGATGATATAAAAATTGCAGCTAATAATGCTACAGTTGGACTAGAAATGAAACTTGAGAAAATGCAGTTGGCAGCTCCAGTACAATTAAGCATTATACTTACTGAAAAGTGGGATGCTGATAAGATTTTGCTTTGTAAGTATATAGATGATAAAGTTAAAAAAATGGAGGAGGTTGAGATTGAAAACACTAATAATGAAGGGAAAGAATGTACTAAGTTAACTTTTCAAGTTACAGAAGCTGAGGGTACTTATTATTTATTAGGAGGTAAAACAAAAAAGAAATTAGATAAAGAAGTAAAAAGTGAGGTAAATTTACAACAAGGGAAAAGTGAAAACTCAAAAGAACAGGCTAGTGTAAGTGAAAAATCTGATGATAAAATAAGTACTTCTTCAGGAGATAATTCTTCTCCAAAGTATACTTGTACAATATCCGTTGAATGTGGAACAATACTAAATAATTGGAATGAGCTGAATAAAAATAAAGCTGATTTTGTTCCATCTGATGGTTGGATTTTAGGAAGCACAACTGTGGAATTTACTCCAGGAGAAACGGTTTATGATATTCTTGGAAGAATATGCAAGGAATCTAATATACAAATGGAGGCAAGCTTTACTCCGATGTATAGTTCCTATTATGTAGAAGGTATAAATCAACTTTATGAATTTGACTGTGGGAGTCTATCAGGTTGGATGTATAGGGTAAATGGTTGGTATCCTAATTACGGATGTTCTAAATATGAAGTAAATGATGGAGACAATATTGAGTGGAAGTATACTTGTGACTTAGGAAGAGATGTTGGAGGATATATGGGTGAGTGATATGGAAGAAGAGAAAAGAGATATATTTGAATCTTATCATCCTATAGTTAATTTTCTTTTCTTTTTATTAGTCTTAGGAATAACTATGTTTTCACAGCATCCTATGGTTTTGATTATTTCATTTTTATCAGCATCATCTTATGCTATTTTTTTAAAGGGATTAAAAAAGGTAGCAAAATTTAATTTTTTATTTACACTTCCAGCTATGATAATAGTGGCTTTGGTTAATCCTGCATTTAATCATTATGGTGTAACACCATTGTTTTATTTAAAGACAGGAGCAGTTACTTTAGAAGCTATTGTTTATGGAATAGTATTAGCATGTAATTTATTTATAATTATACTTTGGTTCACATGCTATAACGAGATAATGAGTAGTGATAAGTTTATTTATCTATTTGGACGTATAATTCCAGCAATATCCTTAGTATTGTCCATGGCTTTACGATTTGTTCCTAAATTTATAGAGCAAGTTAAGGAAACTAGAAATGGACAAAAATGCGTTGGAAGAGACATTAAAAATGGTGGTTTTATAAAAGGAATAAAATATGGAATTAAAATTATTTCTATTTTAGTTACATGGTCATTAGAAAATGCCATTGAGACTTCGGATTCCATGAAAGCAAGAGGTTATGGATTAAAAGGAAGAACAGCTTTTTCATTATATAAACTAGATAAAAGGGATAAAATTATGCTCACAATTCTAGTAATGTTATTTTTAATATTTTTTCGCGGAGTAAAAGCTGGATATACCAATGCAATATATGATCCTATGATTAAAATAGGCGGCATGACATTGTCTGTAGGTGTAATGTTAACATGGTTAGCATTTGCAACCATATGTTTTATACCTTGTATTTTGAAAGGTTATGAGGTTATATTATGGAAAAAGCTATATAGAAAGATAGAGAGAAAAAGAAATATTCCGTCTTATTTATATACATTGATGGGAGAAGAGAGGATAGGTGAGAAAGAACATGGAAGATAAGAATTGTATTATAGAAATCAAAAACCTTACTTTTTCTTATCCGTTGCAGAAACATGCTTCTCTAAATAACATTAATTTGTCCATTGAAGAAGGTGAATTTATAGTATTTTGTGGGAAAAGTGGTTGTGGAAAAAGTACTCTTTTACGTCATTTAAAATCAGTACTAGAACCTCATGGAGAAAGGTTCGGTAAAGTGCTATATTATGGAACAAAATTATCGCAAGTATCTGAAAGAATTCAAAGTGCAGAGATCGGATTTGTATTACAAAATCCAGATAATCAAATAGTAACGGATAAGGTATGGCATGAATTAGCCTTTGGCTTAGAAAGCTTAGGATATGATACTCAAACCATTAGACTTAGAGTAGCTGAAATGGCATCATATTTTGGAATACAACAATGGTTTATGAGAGGTGTTAGAGAACTTTCAGGTGGACAAAAGCAACTATTAAATTTAGCTTCAATTATGGCAATGCATCCAAAGGTATTAATACTAGATGAACCAACTTCACAGCTTGACCCAATTGCTGCTTCAGATTTTTTAGAAACTGTTAAGAAAATAAATAGAGATATAGGAACAACAGTTATACTGACAGAGCATCGTTTGGAGGATGTAATCCCCTTTGCAGATAGGATATATGTTATGGAAAATGGAGAGATATTAACTGAGGGAACCCCTAGAAAAATTGGAGAAAGCTTAAAAAAGCTTGAAAATGATATGTTTGTAGCAATGCCGACGCCAATGCAAATTTATACTGGGGTGAATAATGATTATATATGCCCATTAACGGTAAGAGAAGGAAGAAGATGGATAGATAATATAGTAAAGAATAAGAAAAGTGTTGATTTTAAAAATATAGAAGAAGCAAAAGAATCAATAAACAATGTAAAAGTGAAAAATAATATAGATGTTCCAGCTATAAAAGTAAAGGATGTATGGTTTAGATATGGTAAAGATATGGTAGACGTTGTAAAAGGTTTATCAATGGAAGTCAAGGCAGGTGAATTTTTTGCCTTGGTAGGAGGAAATGGAACAGGAAAGAGCACAACACTTAGCTTGTTAGCACGTATAAGGTTACCACATAGAGGTAGAATATGGTTAGATGGAAAAGCGTTAGAAAAATATACAGATAAGGAGCTTTATAATGGATTCTTAGGAGTATTACCTCAAAACCCTCAAAGTTTATTTGTGAAAAACACAGTAGAAGCAGATTTGTATGAGATGATTGATGGAAGAAAACAACGAAAAACCGACGCTTATCCAATTGATATGAAAAAGTATGATGCAATAAATGGTATAGTATCTCTGACTAAGTTAGAAGCATTAATGGAGCGTCATCCCTATGATTTAAGCGGCGGAGAGCAGCAAAGACTTGCCCTTGCAAAGATGCTTTTATTAAGGCCTAAAATTCTTTTAATGGACGAACCTACTAAGGGCATTGATAATTACTACAAACAAGAATTAGGGAAAATACTAAAAAAACTTACAGAACATGGGGTTACAATTTTGCTCATATCCCATGACGTGGAATTTTGTGCTCAATATGCAGATAGGGTAGGGTTATTCTTTGAAGGAAATATAGTGTCAACTTCTAAAGCAAAAGAGTTTTTTGCAGGAAATAGTTTTTATACTACAGCTGCCAATAGAATGGCTAGAAAGCATTATCCAGAGGCAGTTACTGTAAAGGATGTGATAGCGTGCTTAGGGAAAAAGCTTTAGATGAATTTTTAGACATGTTTCTAGAGAATAAAAATAAGGCAGAAGTTGATATAGATTTTTGGAAAGAAGATAAGAAAAATATCAAAGAGGTATTAAAGGGCAACATTTTCGAAGAAGGAATAAGAATTTCTAAGGAAGAAAAGAGAAAAATCCCCAAACGTACGTGGGTTGCAATGTTTTTAATATTAGTAATGATTCCAATTACTGTGTGGATAGGAATTACATATTTAAATGATAGAAAGTATTTGTTTATTAGTTTAGTTATAGTGATTTATTCCACAATTCCTTTTTTTATGATATTTGAAAGTCGTAAGCCAAAGGCTAGAGAATTAGTTATAATAGCTACATTGTCAGCCATTGCAGTGGCTGGTAGAGGCGCATTTTTTATGCTTCCTAGTTTTAAACCAGTAGCAGCTATAGTGATTATATCTGCCGTTTGCTTTGGAGGAGAATCAGGTTTTTTAGTAGGAGCCGTATCAATGATTGTATCAAATATGTTTATGGGACAAGGTCCATGGTCTCCATGGCAAATGTTTGCTATGGGTATAATTGGATTTATTGCTGGGATTTTATTTAATAAAGGCTGGTTAAAAGCAAGTAGAGGTTCTTTGTGTATATATGGTTTTTGGTCTGTATTTATTATATATGGAGGAATAATGAATCCTGCCTCTTTAGTAATGATGTCTAAAAGGATTACTTGGAAAGGGTTATTAGCTGTATATATTTCAGGAGTTCCTGTTGATTTGGTACATGCTACAGCTACTGTTATCTTTTTATGGATTATAAGTAAACCTATGATTGAAAAGCTAGAGAGAATTAAGGTTAAATATGGATTGATTGAAGGGGAAGATACTAAATGAAGAGAGAAGAAATATCTGAAAAAGCTAATAAAGAGAACAGTGAAGCTAAAGATAAGAAAAAGAAGGATAATAGAATATTAAATATTATTATGATTTTTGCTATATGCATTATAGTTTATGGAATATGGAGTGTAATATCTTTAAAGACGCAATATAAAAAAGCAGGAGAAGAATATGAAAAGTTACGTAAAACAATGAGTATATCCTCTGAAGAAAATTTACTAGATAAAGATGCTCCTAACTTAAATATAGATTTAAAACAATTAAATAAAGAAAATCCAGATACTGTGGGGTGGATTTATTACCCATGTCTTAATATCAATTATCCAATTATGAAAGATGAGGATAATACTTACTATATTAAGCATACATTCTCAGGGGATAAAAATGATATAGGAAGTATTTTTTTGGACTGCATGGCAAGTGAAGACTTTACTGATGACAATACATTTTTATATGGACATAATGCAATGGATGGTTCTATGTTAGGTAGTTTAAAAGATATAAGAGAAGTGGGTGTAGTAGAGAAAAATCCTTATTTTTGGATATATACTGAGAATGGATGGCAAAAGTACAGTATATTTTCTTATCATGATGCTAAAAAAACAGATAATACTTTTAAAATAAAGTTTGACAATGAAGAAGAACATAAGGCGTTTTTAGATCACATAGTAGAGCTATCAGAAGAAAAAATAGATGTTAAAGTTTCAGAAAAAGATAAAATTGTAACACTAGCTACATGTACAAGCAACTCATCTATACGATTTGTAGTCCATGGAGTAGAAATAAAGTAAAACTGAGTAAAAACTTCATTTGATTCAAAGAACTATGTTTATGTGACTCTGTGTTAGTGTTTGTATAGTCCATAGTGATTATTCTCTGTGTATGTATTTTTTTATAGATTAAATCATAACACAGAATAATCCACTATGGTTTTTTTATTGGTTCAATTTGATTATACAGCTAGTCTAAAATTTTATAAGTAAAGTTAAGAGAATAAATTTAACATAATTTTAGAATAACTAGATAATTATGTATAATATGTATTATACTTATTTAAGTAAGATAGTAAAGGTATTCGGAGGATTTTAGTATGGAAATATTAGAAATGAAAATTTCAAACTACGAGGATATTTTTAAATTATGGACTTCTACCCCTGGAATGGGTCTAAGAAATTTGGATGATTCTAAAGAAGGTATAGATAAATTTCTAAGGAGAAACCCTACTACTAATTTTATAGCTGAAGAGGATGGTAAAATAGTAGGAAGTATATTATGTGGACATGATGGTAGACGAGGATATATTTATCATACTGCTGTAGATATGAGATACAGAGGAAAAGGTATTGGGAAAAAGCTAGTCAATTCAGTTATTAATGCCTTAAACGGTGAAGGAATAAATAAAGCTGCACTAGTTGTATTTACTAATAATGAAGTTGGGAATGGGTTTTTGAGATCTATGGGATGGGAGAAAAGAGAGGATTTAAATTACTATAATTCAAGCATTAATAAAGAAAATTAATTTAGTTGGGGGATTAATATGGAGAAGAAGATAAAATTGATTATAACTGATTTAGATCGAACCTTTTTAAGGACGGATAAAAGCATTTCTAACTATAGTTTAGATGTTATAAGAAGATGTAAGGAACAAGGAATATATATTGCTATAGCTACAGCTCGTTCTGAACGGGCAGCTGCTAAATACATTGGATTAATTAATCCTGATATTGTAATTTCTAATGGGGGAGCATTAGCAAAGTGTAAAGATGAGGTTATTTATAAATGTATGCTATCAGCACAGGTATCTGATTCCCTAATTAAAGATTGTGTTATGAGTTCAAATATTGGTGAAATAACTGTTGAAACTGAAAGTGGATATTATAGCAATAGTGAAGAGTTAAATAAACATGGCGAAGATTATACTCATGCTAAATATACTGATTATTCCAAATCACTAAATTGCATGACCTATAAAATAACAGTAGAAGTTTTAGAAAATAGTATTGCAGAAAATCTAGCCTTTAAATATCCACAATGTAGTTTTCTAACTTATGTTGGAGAAAACTGGTGTAGATTTGCTCATAGAGATGCCACAAAAATTAATGCTATTAATGAGATAGTTAAATATTTAAATATAAGCCTAGAAGAGGTAGCTGCATTTGGTGATGATATTAATGATATAGGAATGACAAAACATTGTGGACAAGGCATAGCAATATCAAATGCAATTGAAGAAATTTTAGAATGTGCATCGCATATTACAGGAAGTAATGATGAGGATGGTGTAGCAGCTTATATTAGAGAAAATTTCTTATAATAAATTCATTAAAGGAGTGCTTTAATATGAAAAAGAAACTAAGACTTATATCAACATGTTTAATCTCTATTCTTTGTTTAACTGCTTGTTCAAAGGTAAATGAAAATCCGGAAGTAAAGGCTTTGAAAAAAAGTGTAATACCAATAAGTACAGTAGAAGCTGGTAATGGCTTTAAAGATTTAATGCCACTTAAGGATATATTAAAAGATAAAAAAATAGTTGCCATGGGGGAAGCAACTCATGGCACTAGTGAATTTTTTAAAATGAAGCATAGATTCTTTGAATTTTTAGTAGAAGATATGGACTATAGAGTATTTGCTATGGAATGTGACGGGGGTGGCGGACAAGTCATAAATGATTATATTTTAAATGATAAAGGTAGTTTAGAAGAGGCTTTAGAAGCTACTAAATTTGCTGTATGGAGAACAGAAGAAGTAAAAAACATGATAAAGTGGATGAAGGAATATAATGATGATCCATCTCATAAAGAAAAAATTAAATTTTATGGATTTGATATGCAGGGGATAGTAGATACACTTCCTAAACTTAGTTATTATTTAGGGGAACTAGACAAAGAGCTACAGACTAAGGCAGAAGAAGATACTCTTAACACAATTTATAGAAACGATATTAAAGCTCTTACAAATGAACAACTTGATAGTATCCTATTAAATATAAATGAAATTAAGAAAGATATGGAGAATGTAAAAGAAAAGTACTTAAATAACAACTTACAGAATGAGTATGAGTTAGCTATATGGAATCTGAACCTCGTATCCCAATGTGCAGAATATAATATAGAAGTTAATAAAAGTGTAGATCAAATGGTTCAATCAGTTGCAGCAAGTAATTTACGAGATAAATATATGGCGGCCAATGTTAAATGGATACAAGAGCATGAAGGTAAATTAGGAAATGATAAGGTTATGCTATGGGCACATAATTTACATGTATCATCTATGGACGGCAATTTTAAATATATGGGTAAAAATTTAAAGGAAATGTATGGAGATAAGTATTATTCTATAGGATTTGAATTCTCTAGGGGAAGTTTTAATGCATCTAATGATATGTCTACTGGGACTATGACAAGATTTGATATAGATAATAATGGTCCTGAATATTTAGCATCAAAATTTGATAAAACTCAGATACCTATATCATTTTTAGATTTCAATTCAGCATCTGAGAATAAAGAGGTATCAAAAATATTATCAAACAATCAAACTTTTAGTCTTATCACTGCATTTTATGATGAGAGTATTCCAAAAAGCTTTCAATATATACCTAAAAATTTGTTTGATGGGTTAATATATATAAAAGAAACTACAGAGTCTAAGCTAGTAGACTAAAATAATAGCTTAATGGGGGATAATGAATATGAAAAAGAAACTAAAACTTATATCAACGTGTTTAATCTCTATTCTTTGTTTAACTGCCTGTTCAAAGGTAAATGAAAATCCGGAAGTAAAGGCTTTGAAAAAAAGTGTAATACCAATAAGTACAGTTGAAGCTGGTAATGGCTTTGAGGATTTAATGCCACTTAAGGATATATTGAAGGATAAGAAGATAGTTGCTATGGGGGAAGCAACTCATGGGACTAGTGAATTCTTTAAAATGAAGCATAGATTCTTTGAATTTTTAGTAGAAGAGATGGGCTATAGAGTCTTTGCTATGGAATGTGATGGTGGAGCTGGACAAGTTATAAATGACTATATTTTAAAAGGAGAAGGTAATATAGAGGATTCTTTACCTGCATTATATAGAACTAAAGAAGTAAAAAACATGATAAAGTGGATGAAGGAATATAATGATGATCCATCTCATAAAGAAAAAATTAAATTTTATGGTATGGATAATGTCATTATAGTAGATACACTTCCTAAACTTAGTTATTATTTAGGAAAACTTGATAAAGAGCTACAGACTAAGGTAGAAGATACTCTTAGCATAATATATAGAAACGATATTAAAGCTCTTACAAATGAACAACTTGATAGTATTCTATTAAATATAAAAGAAATTAAGAAAGATATGGAGAATGTAAAAGAAAAGTATTTAAATAACAACTTACAGAATGAATATGAGCTAGCTATATGGAATCTAAACCTTATATCTCAATGTGCAGAATATAGCATAGAAGTTAATAAAAGTGTAAATGTATATGTTCAATCAGTAGCAACAAGGAATATACGAGATAAATATATGGCGGCCAATGTTAAATGGATACAAGAGCATGAAAGCAAATTAGGAAATGATAAAGTTATGTTATGGGCGCACAATACACATGTATCATCTATGGATAATATATATAGATATATGGGTAAAAATTTAAAGGAAATGTATGGAGATCAGTATTACTCTATAGGTTTAGAATTTTCTAGAGGAAGTTTTTATATATGGAATGCAGGCGATATTTATAGTAGAACTTTGACAAGATTAGATATAGATAATAATGGTCCTGAATATATATCATATAAGTTTGATAAAACCCAGGTACCTATATCATTTTTAGACTTTAATTCAGCATCTAAAAGTGAAAAAATATCAGAAATGCTATCGAAGAATCAAACTTTTAATTATAGTGGTGGATTTTACGATGATGAAAATACTCCAAAAAGTTTTCAATATATACCTAAAAATTTATTTGATGGATTAATATATATAAAAGAGACTACACCTTCCAAAATACAATAAGGCATTAAAGTTTGCAAAAATTATTAAAATGAAAAAAGAGTAACACAGTTAAGAGGATAATTTAGATGAAGAACAAAGATTTTATAAATATAGACTACCTTAAACATGGTAATATAAAACAACAAAATGCATATAAAGTACTTAAGGAGATAGATATATTTAATGTTTTAAGAAAGTTTAATCCAATATTAGTAGGGACTATACCTATTAATATTGATATAGAAAACAGTGATTTAGATATAGTATGTGAAGTTTATGATTTTAAGGAATTTCAGAAGATAGTAGAAGATAGGTATTCTATGTTTAGTAAATTTCATATAAGTAATAATAGTACAGATAATGAGACAATATTAACTATAAATTTTTATGTGAATGATATTGAAATAGAAATATATGCTCAGTCATTGGATAGTTGTAAGCAGGCATATGGTAGTTGAAGATAGAATACTTAGATTAGGTGGAGAAAGAACTAGAGAAGAGATTGTTATACTTAAGAAAAGTGGATTGAAAACAGAACCAGCTTTTGCAAGATACTTAGGCATTTATGGGAATCCATATGATGAGCTATTGAAATTAGAAGAATATAGTGATAAAAAGATTAGAGATATGTTAGATAATATTAGAAATAGTTAGTTATATTTAGATATTTAACAATAAGCATTAAAAGAAGTACTAAAACTTCTAATTTGAAGGCAAAACAATGGTTAGGGCTATAATTAATGGTTTGACATGAAAATTAGAAGGGTATATTATAATATTAACAATTGAATATTATGGAATATGGGTTCAGTTATATTTTCCTATAACTGATTAAAAGAGAAGTTGGGTGAAAATCCCACACGGTCCCGCCGCTGTAAGAGAGGAGTTTTCTTCTAATTATGCCACTGTTTTTATGGGAAGGCAGAAGAAAATAATGATACTTGAGTCAGAACACCTGCCTATTTTTTACGCTATAATTCTACGAGAGATGGAAGGGTGTGATTTAATCTATGATAAATAAGATTTAAGACCTTTTAGTTTTAGTAGCTAAGAGGTTTTTTATTATACCATTAATAAAGTATTAAATTTATGTTATTAATAAGGAGTGATTGTATATGAAAAGAGCGCAATTTGATAAAGAAAGCTTATTACTAGTTATATCAGAAGTGCCAAAGGTCTTAAAAAACTTAGATAATATTATAGACACAAACAATGAAAAAGTAGATTCTACAGAAGGCAATTTTAAGATAGAATTCACTAAGTTTATAGAGCTTTTAGGTAAATATATGAGTAAATGCTTAGTAACTATAAGCGAACCTTATAATGAAAATTTATATAGTGTAAGTATAGACAAATCAGTAGATGCTGGATTTTTACCACAAATATCATCTGAATTTTATAACTATTTAAAAGGCTTTAGAAACTGTGAAGAAACTATAAAAAATGTATCGTATAATGAACTATATAAATTCTATGTGGATAACCATGGTAACATGGATAAATTATATGAACATATGATAGAGTTTACTAACAAGTTATAAAAAATAAACCGTACCCTAAAAGGTACGGTTTATTTTTATAATTGAATCTTTATTTTAGTTAAAAAGTGAACTGAAGAATTCGCTAATCCAGCTAAATAGTTTATCGAAGAAGCCTGAATCCTTAAGTTCTTTTCCTAGAGCTTCCATTTCATCTTTAAATTTAGATGCACTTTTGTCTAAAGTATCCTTAAGTTTAGAATAGTCTAAGTCTAGGTCATTTATATTAGACATTAATGTAACCATATTGTTTTGAATGGTAGCATTTATATCTACATCATATTTTTTTTCAACTTTTTCAATAATTTCTTTAATTTCCTCCTCGTTAGAAGGCTTGTCTTTTATAACAGCTGTTTTAACTTCGTTGATAATTGCAGAAGCTTCTGTATCACCTATCTCTTCAGCTAAGTCTAGGGATACATCTATCTCTTCTTGAGCTGCTTTTTTATTAGAGGTAGATAATTCACCACCCATTATATTCTCAGCACCAGCAAGTATTCCAGCAAGGGCTGATTCTCCAGTTACTTCAAAAGGAGCTGAGGCTGTAACCTCTGCATTCAATATTCCAGAAGTAATTAATGCATTTGCAAGCATATCATTAGTTACTAGTGTTAAGTTAGAAGAGTTTACTGTTACGCCATTTTCCTTTTGTAATAGCTTAACATAGGCACTAGAATACCATCCACCTGTAAAATTGGCTAATTCTTT
The DNA here is from genome assembly GCF_002477055.1 of Clostridium sp. UBA7503. Lineage (NCBI taxonomy): Bacteria > Bacillati > Bacillota > Clostridia > Eubacteriales > Clostridiaceae > Clostridium > Clostridium sp. UBA7503. The sequence goes on along the minus strand of NZ_DLNT01000021.1, from coordinate 16,470 downwards.
TTCATCAAGACCAAATTGTTTTAGTGCCATTTTACTGTCTACATATATAGCTTCAATATTGTCTGGAGCTTTAAAGTACTTTCTTAATTGAGCTTCTTGGCTATCACTTAAATCAGAACCAAAGCTTAGAATTTCACCACTTGGGTATTCACCATGAATATCTGCAAAAGCAGTTGTAGGTATAGATATACATGTTAAAATACCTATAGTCATAGCTAATTTTTTAAAAAATTTCTTTGACATGTTAAATTCTCCTTATACTTAAAATGTAAGTAATACTATCTAATAATAAAATCTAGATAGTTACTTTATATATCTAATTATATATATTATATTTTATATTTATATGATATAGAATAAATATTAATAAATTTGTAAGAAATGAAAAAAGTGAATTAACTGTGACATCTATGGAAATAAAACAATTTTAGTATTAGAATGGATTTATAGTTAAATTTTAAAATAAAGGTGGGATTTGGGTGTATAAAAATCAAATAGAAGAATATTTTCACAATCATAAGGATGAAATGTTAAATGACATATGTGATTTAATAAGAATAAGAAGTGATAGATCAGAGGCTAAAGAAGATATGCCTTTTGGAGAGGGTCCAGCAAAGGCTCTTAAGGCCGCTTTAGAGCTAGCAGAAGGTATGGGGTTTAAAACTACAAATTATGATAACTATGTAGGAGCTATTGATTTTAATGATAAAGAAAAGCAATTAGATATTTTAGCCCATCTAGATGTAGTACCGGTTAGTGATGATTGGACAGTTACAAAACCTTTTGAGCCAATAATAAAAGATGGTAAATTATATGGAAGAGGTTCAGCTGATGACAAGGGACCAGCATTAGCAGCTTTATATGCTTTAAAGGCTGTTAAAGATTTAAATATACCTTTAAGTAAAAATGTTCGTCTTATATTAGGAACAGATGAGGAATGTGGAAGTTCTGATATAGCATATTACTATAAAAAAGAGAAAGAAGCACCTATGACTTTTTCACCGGATGCAGACTTCCCTGTTATAAATATTGAAAAGGGAGGACTACATAGTCCCTTTGAAAGTAAGTTTGAAGAAGATAACAACCTGCCAAGAGTGATTTCTATGACTAGTGGAGTTAAGGTTAATGTGGTTCCAGATACTGCAATTGCAGTTGTGGAAGGCTTCACAGAGGAAGAAATAAATAAATATTGTATAGATGCAGCAAAAAGTACAAATTTAAAATTCACCTTTGATAAAGATGGTGAAAGCTGGGTTATTAAGGCTAAGGGAGCAGGAGCACATGCGTCTACTCCTGAAAATGGAAATAATGCTCTTACAGGAATGTTACAATTACTCACATCTATGTCATGCGCTAATAGTGAAGGATTTAAGAAACTATGTGCTGTTAGCAAGTTATTCCCACATGGAGATTTCAGGGGGGAAGCTTGTGGTGTTAAGATGAGTGATGATTTATCTGGTGAATTAACTATAACTTTAAATATATTTAAATATACTACTTCAGAGTTAAGTGGAATCTTTGATTGTAGAGCGCCACTTTGTGCAACTAATGAAAATGTGCGTGATGTTTTAAGAGACAATATGGCAAAGGATAATATAATCTTATCTAGTGATGATATGTTCCCAGCTCATCATGTTGATGAAAACTCTGAGTTTATACAAACTCTTTTGAAATGTTATGAGGAATATAGTGGACAAAAGGGTGAATGTATAGCCATAGGAGGAGGTACCTATGTTCACCATATTAATAACGGAGTAGCTTTTGGATGTACAATGCCAGGTACTGATAATAATTTACATGGTGATGATGAGTTTGCAGTAGTAGATGAACTTCTACTTAGTGCTAAAATATTTACTCAAGTAATTATTGATCTATGTAAATAATATTTTAATTTAATAAGCCTAGTTAGGATAAATAGAATAATAATTTCATTTATCTTAGCTAGGCTATTTTATAGTAGTTAAATAGGTAAGAAGAGTATTGAATATTCTTATTAGTATAACATGAATTTAACCATGTTATAAAACAGCAAAATTCCTGAAACCCGCATGAATAAAACAAATAGTTAACTAGGTTTATATGTAAATAGTTTCCTATATAACTATTTATATAGGAAACTACTCGACTTAATAAGTTTTGGGTTGTAATGAACTCTAGTTTCATTCCTTTAAAAATACCTGGGGGGGACAAATTTTAAAAGGGAATCTTATGAAGCTAGAGTATGTATAGATAATATTGTTTATACTACAACCTAGACTTATACCAGGTTGTAGCAATTATATTATATGTCAAAGAAGGATGTATATTATCTTCTACCTTCGCATACAGTTGGACCTTCAATTAAAGTTGCAAAATTGTATTTATGAGTATGATCATCTTCTTCAGTAGTTGTTCCCTTTACAAAGTGAACATGTCTTCCATTTCCAACAGGAATAGCCGGACTGGTTGTATCAGAAATTTCATGAAAGTGATTATAAAAATCAGTGTTTGTTTCAAGTCTATGCACATGTGAATTTCCACTAGGAATGGCTTCTCCAGTTACACCAGCAAATCTATGATTATGAACAGAACAATCTGCACAAGCTAATTTTGTACTACCATTATATTCATGGACATGTCTTTGAACTCTATGTCTATTACATTCACTACAAGGACTACTATTAGAATCAAAGCTAGAGCAATTGTTGTTATCATATTCATAATTATTATAATCAGAATAACACTCGAAATCATCGGAGTATTCAAAATCATTATTATTAAATGTATTACTCATTTATATTCCCCCTATGCCATAGTGACATATTATATATTATGATTATTCTGATATATTGGTTACACCTTTATAATGATTTTTAAAACTTATTTTATTAAAAGATATATTTTTCTTATAAAACCTTTTAGATAATATTTTAGAGTGAAATGTAGCATAATTAAGATATATATTTTATTTCATTAATACTTTTAAAGTTTGATTTAATTCCAATAGAATTAGATATTAGTTAAGGGAGAGGAGGAGTAGATTTGAGTTCAATAATATATATACAGATTATAGGATTAATAATATTAATAATGCTATCTAGCTTTTTCTCTGCATCGGAAACTGCCTTAATGTCTATTAGCAAGATAAGAGTTAGACATATGGTAGAGGAAAACATAAAGGGAGCTAATAAAGTTAAGGAATTAACGGATAATCCTAGTAGTTTATTAGCATCAATCTTAGTTGGGAATAATATTGTAAATATAGCATCATCTTCTTTAGCAACGGTTTTAGCTATTAATCTTATTGGAAGTAGAGGTGTGGCTATAAGCACTATAATAATGACTGTAATAGTACTTATTTTTGGCGAGATTACCCCAAAAACTTTAGCTTCACAAAATTCAGAGCAGGTATCACTAAGAGTTGCAAGTCCAATATTTATTGTAAGCAAGATATCTAAACCAATAGTTATCATAACCACTACAATATCAAGTTTCTTTATAAAACTACTTGGAGGGAAAAGTGATAGTAATAAACCATTTATAACAGAAGATGAATTAAAAACCATGGTAGACGTTAGTGAAGAAGAAGGTATATTAATGTCAGAAGAAAAGGATATGATTCACAATGTGTTTCAATTTGGAGACCTTTATGCAAAGGATGTTATGGTTCAAAGGGTAGATATAATAGCTTTAGATATAGAGGAAAGTTTAGATAAGATTATTTCAGTTATAAAGGATGAGGGATTTTCAAGGATACCTATATATTCAGATACTATAGATAATATTGTAGGTATATTAAATGTTAAAGATATTATATTTATGGAATATACTAAGGATTTTAGTTTGAAAAATTATATGAGAGAAATAACTTATACCTACGAATTTAGAAAAGTTACAGAGCTCTTTAAAGATATGAATAAAAATAGGCAGCACATGGTAGTAGTCCTTGATGAATATGGTGGAACCGTTGGGATTGTAACTATTGAAGATTTAATAGAGGAGATAGTTGGAGATATAAGCGATGAATATGATGATGAAGAACCAGAAATATATGTGGTAAAGGAAGATGAGTATATAGTTGGAGGAAGTGTTAAAATAGAGGATATAAATGAACTTATAGGAACAAAAATTGAGTCCGAGGAATTTGACTCCATAGGTGGATTTATAATAGGTGTGCTAGGAAGATTCCCTAATATAAGCGAAGAAATAATTTATAGCAATTATAGATTTATAATTGAAGATATAGATCGGAATAGGATAAAGAAAATTAGAATATATACATAGGTTGGAGCAAATAAAGAATAGATATTAATAAAGCATTACTAATATCTATCTTTTTATTTATAAAATTTATATTACTTATGTTGTAAAGCTGCTATACAGCTAAACTAAGAGCTATAAGACCTTGTCCTACATAGTAACATAACAAGTTCAATGCTGTCATGTAAGATGGTGATTTTTTATGAAAATATATAAAGCATAAAATTAAATCAGATAAAAAGAAGAGACATGCACCTATAATTATAAGTATAGTACTTAAAAAGGTTTCATGGATTAAGGAAGTTAATGACAATGCCCTTGTAACCATAAAACTAATTATAATTGAATAAGTAACAACTAGTTTATAGGCTCCCTTAAAATCAAAGCCTTTTATTAGATTTAAAAATAGAATAGAGATTATTGAAATTAGTATAAATAATAGAACATGCCAAATTAGTACAGGTGTAAGAGTAGCAAAGGCTAAAGAAAAGAATATATGTGCAATAGAAAAACTAATTAATCCATATACAAACATTTTACTAACTTCATTCGACTTAGTATTATTAAAGGCAAGAAATATATCCCCAATCAAAGACATTATTAATGCTAAAAGTACAAAGATGAAATATTGTGGATTGGAATCAAAGGTTTTATATCCACATATGCATACAGAGATAAATAGTAAGCTGGTAATAGTTTTAACAATGGGCATTTTATATCCTTGAGGATGATAATTAAAGTATATTAGAAATCCTAGTGATATTAGCATGAATATAAAAAATACAAGTGATAACATACTTAACCCTCCTTTTAATAATAGTGTTAAAGTAATTATAGCATATGTTACATATAAGTAAAACAATGGAAATGAGAATATTTTTATTAATAGACATATATTATTTAATAAAAATATATTGATTTTTTATAAATTATGCTTTAACATTAAATTACATAGATTTCGAAAATGAAAGAGAGGTATTTTTGTGAGTGTCTAGTATCTAAAATAGTAATTAAATATTAATCTTAAAAATTAGGGTAATAGGTACCTTTGTTTGTTGTGGGATTAATTAAAACTATTAAAGATACAAGTCCACGAAATTTACCTTAGGATAGCTATAGCTATCTTTGTTAATGGCAAGTTTAAAGCGGTGGGAGTATCCATGGCTTTTTTATTTTGGAAATCTATGAAAGATTTCATGGACTTAATAATAAGTAAAGGAATCGTGAAAATGAATATTAGTACATTGGAAAAATTACATTATAATAAAATAAAGGAAATTATTAAATCTTATTGTGTAAGTGGATTAGGAAGAGAATTACTAGATAAACTTCAACCTAGTAATAATATTAAACAAGTGAAAAGAATGTTAGAGGAAACATCTGAAGGAAGAAATCTTATAGATGCTTCTTATCACATGCCATTAAAGGGAATATTTAATATTACTCCTTTGATAGATAAGATTGAAAAAGGCTCAGTCCTTGAACCATCAGAGCTAACAACAATAGATAATTTTTTGCGTGGATGCAGAAAGGTTAAAATTTTTATAGAAGATAAAGAAGGATATGCTCCAACTTTAAGTGCTTATGGTAAAGGTATCACAGAATTAAAATATATTGAAGAGGAAATAGAGATTTCAATTAAAGGAAGCATAGTGGATTCTAATGCTGGTAAAGAACTTAAGAGAATCAGACGACATATAGAAAGTTGTGAAGAAAAGATAAAAGAAAGGTTAGATAAGTTTATAAGAAGTAGTGCCAATAAAGAATATATTCAAGAATTTTTTATAAGTCAAAGGAATGGTAGATATACAATTCCTATAAAGGTTTCCTATAAGAATCAAGTTCAAGGGTCCATAGTAGAAGTGTCTTCTAAAGGGACTACTGTATTTATAGAGCCAAGTTCTGTATCAAAGTATACTACAGAGCTGACTACACTAAAATCAGAAGAGGCCATGGAAGAATATAGAATACTTGCAACTTTAACTGATATGATATTTGAGAGGATTAAAGAGCTAAAGATAAATATAGAAGTCATTGCAGAATATGATATGATTCTAGCAAAAGCAAAATATAGTAAAGATATAGATGGAATACAGCCGATTCTAAATAATCATGGATATATAAATATAATTAAGGGTAGATATCCATTAATTAAAAATGCCGTTCCACTAGATTTTAATATAGGAAATGATTATAGAACCTTGATTATAACTGGACCTAATGCAGGGGGGAAGACAGTGGTGTTAAAGACAGTGGGACTTCTTACATTAGCTACGCAAAGTGGATTTCATATAGGTGCTCAATCAGGAAGCGAGGTAGCCATCTTTGAGAAAATATTTGTGGATATTGGAGACGACCAAAGTGTGGAAAATGCTTTAAGTACATTTTCATCTCATGTCAATAATCTTAGCGGAATTTTAAAAGAGAGTAATAAAAATACACTTCTTCTTCTGGATGAGATAGGAAGTGGCACAGAACCTAATGAAGGAGCAGCACTTGCTATTGCGATACTAGAAGAGTTATATCATAAAGGATGCATCACCATAGCATCTACTCATTATGGGGAGATTAAAAACTTTTCTCAAAATCACCCTGATTTTGAGAATGCGGCTATGGAATTCCAAAGGGAGACATTAGATCCACTATATAAGCTTTCTATTGGGAAGAGTGGAAATAGTAACGCCCTTTATATTTCAAAGAAAATGGGTATATCTGATAAAATAATAGATAGAACAAGAAAATATATTGAAACTAAAAGTTATAGCTATGAATTGTTAAGAGATAGCAAGATTACTAAAAATAAAGAAGTTGATAATTATAGTGATGAATCCTATAACTATGAAAAAGGTGATAGAGTTATTGTTCTAGATAAGAAGTTACCAGGGGTTGTGTATAAAGAAAAAGATGAATTTAATAATGTAATTGTATTTTTAGATGGTCAATTTATTGAAGTGAATTATAGAAGATTAAAACTAGAGATTAGTGCTATAGAGTTATATCCTGAAGGTTATGACTTAAATCAGATTTTTATAGCTTATAAGGAAAGAAAATTAGAACATGATATAGAAAGAGGTTCTAAGAAAGCCCTTAAAAAAATACAAAAGGAATCTAAAAAGGGAATTGTAAACAATAAGTAACTTTTGATTTTTTATAGAAAATATTGTCCATAATATAGAAAGAGTTTGTTGATTAATGGAGGAAATTATGGCAATAGAAAAAAGTTTAATTGAAGGATTTTTAAAACAGTTTGATACCACTCCTTTTTCGGTAAAATATAAGGATGAAGAGGAATTTATTATAGGTGAAGGTGAACCTAAGTTTAAGATAGCTATAAGAAAATTACCTAATAAAACTGATTTACTAAAAAGCACTTCTCTCACTTTAGGAGAAGCTTATATGAATGGAGATATAGATTTAATAGAAGGAGATTTATACTATGCTCTTGATACCCTGTTAAGTCATGTAGATAGGTTTACTTTAGATATGAAAGGGCTTAAAAAGTTACTTCATACATCTACGTCATTAAAACATCAAAAGGAAGAGGTATGTTCTCATTATGATATAGGAAACGATTTTTATAAGTTATGGCTTGATAAAACCATGAGCTACTCTTGTGCTTACTTCAAAAATGGTAATGATACATTAGAGGGAGCTCAGATGAATAAAATACATCATATACTTAACAAGCTCAATTTAAGAGAAGGTATGAGTTTACTAGATGTTGGATGTGGCTGGGGTTATTTACTAGTGGAAGCCGCTAAGAAATATAAAATTCACGGTGTTGGTATAACTTTAAGTGAAGAGCAGTATAAAGGGTTTACAGAGTTAATTAGAAATGAAAATCTAGAAGATTATCTACAGGTTAAGCTGTTAGACTATAGAAAGTTAAAGGATTCAGGTATGACTTTTGATAGAGTAGTTAGTGTTGGTATGATAGAACATGTTGGCAGAGAGAACTATAACTTATTCTTTAGTAATGTAAGTGCTGTATTAAATCCTAAAGGTGAGTTTTTACTACACTATATAAGTAGTCTTCATGAATCACCAGGAGATCCATGGATTAAGAAATATATTTTTCCAGGGGGTGTAATTCCTAGCATAAGAGAAATAATGAATACTGCTTGTGAGCATAAGTTTTATACTATAGATGTAGAGAGTTTAAGACTTCACTATAAGAAAACTCTGCTTTATTGGTATAAAAACTTTGAAGATAATATTGATGAAATTAAAAAAATGGTAGATGAAAGGTTCATAAGGATGTGGAGAATATATTTATGTTCTTGTGCGGCTTCATTTAATAATGGAGTTGTAGATTTACATCAAATGCTATTTACTAAGGGAGCTAAAAATGATCTTCCACCTACAAGAGAATATATGGATAAATATTTCTAAACAATAAAACGACTAAGTATATCTTAGTCGTTTTATTTTAAAATCACAATAATAAATAATATAAATATTTTCTTTAGCTGAAGTTTTAATTTTTTATAATGTGGGTTTCTATAATTTGAAGTTCTTTAACCAACTCTTGTCTAACAAAACCTTTTGTATTTACTGTGTCAGAGGTTATAACGCGTACCTCGTACCATAAGATTTCCAAAGCTTCAACTGAATCGAGAATTGCTACTCGTGAGTTAGATGGTATGGAGCGGAGTATAGGACTATTACTGAGAGGTGAAATATAAAGAGAGCACCGCTTTATTGTTTCACCAGTATTAAATCTAATAGGCCTAGAGTAAACTTTTAGAGTTTCATTTGGCTTATTAATGGTATTTAATTGAGATGTTAAACTATTATTTTGTTTTGTTAGAACTCTTACTTGAATATTTTGTTTGTTATATTTATCATTTAAAAGATAATATAAAATTCCTAATCCACCAGAGGTAAGAAGTAGGACATAAATGAAAAAAGTTTTTATCATGAATATACCTCCATAAAAGAGCTTGGTAGTATAAATATATTCCTTTTATTTATGAAATAGACTTAGTAAAATTAATATGTAATATTAATAAAACTAGTAAAAGTTTAGTGATATAATTCTATGTGAGGAGTTGATGAATAAATGGCTAATACTAAAACTAATGTGATGAGGATACTAGATAATAGTAATATAAATTATAATATATATACATATGAGGTTAAGGATAGTGATGTAGATGGAATATCAGTAGCTAATAAACTAGGAGTAGCAGTAGAAAAGGTATTTAAAACTCTTGTTACAAAAGGTCATAGTGGAGATTTTTATGTGTTTATAGTTCCTGTTGTAAAGGAACTGAATCTTAAGGCGGCGGCAAAGCGTGTAGGAGAAAAGTCGGTGGAAATGATAAAAGTTAGTGATATGCTTAAGATAACGGGATATATTAGAGGAGGATGCTCCCCTATAGGTATGAAGAAAAATTATAATACTGTAATTGATGATTCATCCCTGAATTTAAATAAAATCATTGTAAGTGGTGGTAAAATTGGATTTCAAGTAGAAATAGCACCAAAGGATTTAATTCAGCTGATAAATGCTGAAACCAGCCCCATTGTGAATTAAAATATATAAAAGAAATAAAGGTTGTCCTAGAAGATAAATTAATTCTTACTAAGACTACCTTTAATTATTATATAGCTAAAGAAAAACTAATATAATCTAATATAAAATCATCAGCTAAAGCTTTCATGTCATTATGCTGCTCTAAAGAATGTTCATCATATACGCCTATAACCTTCATACCAGCTTTTTTAGCACCTTGTATGGCTGGAAGTAAGTCTTCAAAAACCATGCACTTATCTGGAGAAACGCCTAATTTATTGGCTGTTAGAAGATATACATCTGGAAAATCTTTTCCCCTTTTTACCTCATTAGTTAAGGTTATTGTATCAAAATATTCATATATTCCATTAGCTTTTAAGCAAGCTTCTAAAAGTAAAGTGTTATTGCTTGTAGCCAGTGCAATTTTTATACTATTTTCTTTAAGTAGATTAAAAAATTCTTTAACACCAGGTTTTAGTTTCACTTTATTACAGTAAGCTTCGTAAGCCATGTCATTCCAATGCTGTTTAATTTCTTCTAAGGTATAGGGCAAATCAAAGGAATTCTTAAAGTAAATAGCTACTTCATTAAAGCTAAGATGAGCAATGTCATTATTTAATGATGGAGGTACATTTAAATTATGTTTAGCTAGGTATTCTGTATCGATTTTATTCCATACCCACATAGAATCAACTATAGTACCATCCATATCAAAAATTGCAGCGTCTATATTTTTAAACATATATTATCACCCCCGCATATTAACATAACAAATAAAACTTTTAATGTAAAGTGTAATGAATATAATATGGAAACTATCTCTTACTACTAATAAAATTAATAAAAAAAGAATGTAATAAAATTAAAAACATATAATGTATTAGTAAAATATAAGGGGGAAAACTATGGATTTCTTAGGTAAGTTTTGGGGTATTATTTCGATTATATTTACTTTAGGAGCATTATCAAGAGTAGTATCTTTAGGATTTTATAATAAGTTTATTAAAGGTTTATCAAAGAAAAAACATAGAGCTATAATAACTAAAACTATTAACATAAATAGTATTTTAGAAGAAAATCATGGGGTGTTTGGAGTGGGTGCATTTATTTCTTGTATAATTCATATGTTAATAATGAATTATAAGGAAAGTTTTTCTTTTTGGGGGATTGCAACCTTTATATGTGTTTTAATAATGGCAGCTACTGGAATTATAAATAAATTTATTTATAGAGATAAGGGGGGACAAGTAAGAAAATTTCATACAACTATAATATTAATATATATTGTGTCCTTAGTAATGCATATAATTTTCACCAAATGATATATTATTTAAGATAAGATGATAATAGGTGTAATAAAAAAAGATAGTGCTCTTGTAACAGATTTTAGATTTAGTTACAAAACACTATCTTTCTATAGTAAATCAAAACATATATTGTAAACAGAGTTCTTTGCTTCAGAGGCAGTTTTTAATCCCGCTGAAGCTTACTAACAGAATTCTTAGTCTCAGTATTTTCGATACTTAGAATTCGTTGTCCTTTAGGGGAAATCGTTATCCAGGGACATAGCAGCATTTACTCTCACTTTAGGAGTATTAGAGCTGATAGTCACCGAATAAAATAAAAAGGAACATGACATTCATGCTCCTTTTGGTCGGGGTGACAGGGATTGAACCTGCGACCTCATGGTCCCAAACCACGCGCGCTCCCATCTGCGCCACACCCCGCCGACAAAAATTATTATATGATATATTTAATAGGTTGTCAACATATTTTATGCAAAAAGTTTTGCGATATTATATATTATTTTTAAAAGTGTAATAAAAGGTATTATAAAACCAGTATATTGTAAATAATAAAAGATGTTACTGAATATAAAAAGTTTAATAGATATATTTACATAATATGATTGTCATTAAAAAATGGAGGAGTACAAAAGATGAAGGAATATAGTTTTAGTGAGGCTTCTAAAAGATATATGAGAAAGCAATTGTCTAATAGTATACTTTTATCAAGTCTTTTACTGATAATTACAATAGGATTATTTATAAGGAACAATCTTTTTTATGGGAGATTTTTATTAGTGTTTTCTATAGTAGGACTAATAGTTACAGGCCTTGTTACTAAAAAAATAAGAATTATTGATGAGCTAAATTATATAAAAGTATACAAAGATAAATTTTGTATTAATAATAATATGAATGGAAAATCAAAAATTTTTTATTTTAAAGATGTATATAAAGCAAGGAGGGATAATAAAGGGATTATATTTTACGTAGGGAAAAGAGATTATAGAATATTATCTAGTTTTTTAGAACAAAGTGAAGTTGATGAACTTTGGAAGAAATTTTCTAGGTATAAATAGATATATTTACTATAATTAAAGTCTATAGATTAGATTATAAGCATAGTTATATATTATTCTTAAATTAAGGGGGAGCATAAATGAATAAAATGAATCTTGCTACTTTAGGAGTAATTATATTAGTTATTTTGGGATTAGTGTGGATTATATATTTTGATAATATAGATAATAGTAGCCATAAAATAATTAATAAAAAAAGAGAAATAATAAATTATGATGAGATAAAGGGAATTTGGTTATCTTATTTAGATTTATCAGCTATGCTTAAAGGGAAAAATGAAAATGAATTTAGAAAAAATATATCACAAGCAATAGATAATGTAGAATCTATGGGGTTGAATACTTTAATTGTACAGGTAAGACCTTTTTCTGATGCCTTATATCAATCTAAATATTATCCATGGTCTATATATTGTTCTGGCATAGAAGGTAATGCTCCGGGCTATGATCCTCTTCAAGTTATTATAGAGGAAGCGCATTTAAGAAATTTAAGAGTAGAGGCTTGGATTAATCCCTATAGAGTTAGAAGTGATAGTGTTAAGTTGCCGCTGTCTTCAGAGAATCCTGCTAGTAAATGGGTAAAGGATGGTAGTGATAATATAATAAAATGTAATGGTGGAATATATTATAATCCTGGCAAAGAAGAAGTTAGGCAACTTATAGTAAATGGAGTAAAAGAAATAGTGGAGAACTATGAAGTTGATGGAATACATTTTGATGATTATTTTTATCCATCTAGTGATGTGTCTATAGATAGTAAAGCTTATGGTCAGTATGCAAGTTCAGGAGGAGAGTTAGATTTAGAGAGTTGGAGACGTGAAAATATTAATATTCTTGTAAAACAGGTTTATTCAATTGTTAAAGAGATAAGCCCAGAGGTAGTCTTTGGAATAAGTCCACAAGGCTCTATGGATAATAACTATAATAGCCAATTTATTGATGTGAAGAAGTGGGTTCAAAACCCTGGATACATTGATTATATTTGCCCACAAATATATTATGGCTTTTTAAATGATAATAGCAATTTTCAACAAGTTATTGAAGAGTTTGATAGTCTTGTTACTGAATCTACAGTAAATTTATATATAGGGTTATCTGTATATAAAGTTGGTAGTGAAGATACTTGGGCAGGTAATGGAAAGGATGAGTGGAGAAATAGTACAGGCATATTAAAAAGACAGGTGGAAGCTTCAAGAAAGTTAAAAAAGTACAAAGGAATATTACTTTTTAGGTATGACTCTTTGTTTAATCCATCATCAAATGTAAAAAGTCAGATACAACAGGAGAGAGAAAATTTAAAATCTTTATTTAAGTAAAAAAAGAAAGGGGTGACTATTTATAAGTCACCTCTATAGTTTTTTCTATACTTCCTATGCCACCAACTTTTATTAAATAGTCATTATGAATAGCTTCACCCGTGCAGATAATTTCACTTGGATTATTCATGTAATAACCTTGTTCGCAACATATGGTTAGTTTATCTTTAAAATCAAGTATGTTATGTTTCATTATGTACGCACATAATGCACCATTAGATGTGCCAGTAGCACTTTCTTCATCGATACCTACACTAGGACCGAAGTTTCTAGTTGCAACAGTGCTTTTAGAATTTTCAGTTTCTAAAGAGAAGGCATGAAGACCTACTAAATTTAAGTTATCTGTGTATTCTTTTAAGCCTTGAAAATCTGGGTTTATTCTTTTTAGAGCATTTAGAGATTTAACTGGGAACATTATATCTTTAAGCCCTGTAGAAATTATCATAGGTTTTAATGCATGACCTTGGATTCCGGCATCTTCTACGGTTATTCCTAATATATCACAAAGTTCTTTTATATCATCAATATATGAATAGAACTTAGGATTAGTTTGAGTCATAAGCACATAGGCAATTTTTTCATTATCAAAATAAACTTCTATGTCTAAAATACCGGCAAGAGTTTTTTGTTTTAATTTTACTGAACCTGTATTTGGTGTGATAAAGCCTAATCTAGCTAAGGTATAGAAAGTGGCGATGGTAGCATGACCACATAAATCAACTTCTATTGAAGGGGTAAAAAATCTAACCTCATAGTCATACTCGTCACATTTTGGTTTTATCACAAAGGCAGTTTCAGAAAGGTTTACTTCTTTTGCTATAGCTGCCATGTCATTGGAGGATAGGTCATCACAATCAATAACTACACCAGCCTTGTTTCCACCCATATCATTGTGAGTGAAGGCATTAACTATGTATACGGTTTTATTAAAATTTGAATTCATTTTGTCACCTCGTTTATATATTAAAAATATAGCTATCTCAATTAAAGGATAGCTATATTAATTGGTATAATATAAAATTAATTAGCTAAATACATTTCACCAACAACATTTATATCTCCAGCACCTACGGTAATAATAAGATCACCATCTTTGGCCTTTGATTTTAAGTGATTAACTATTTCTTCAAAACTATGATAGTTTATTGCATCAACTCCTGTAAGTCTTATAGCATCGCCTAACTTTATCGAATTAACAATTCCAGTATCTTTTTCACGAGCAGCGTATATATCTGCTAATAATAAATGATTTACTCCATTGAAGGTTTTTACAAAGTCATCAAAAAGAGTTATAGTTCGAGTGTAGGTATGAGGTTGAAATACCACGTATAAATCTTTGTGAGGATAATTTTTACAAGCATTAAGAGTAGCCTGAATTTCTGTTGGATGATGAGCATAGTCATCTATTACAGTAATACCGTTTTTAGAACCCTTAAATTCAAATCTTCTATGAGTTCCTCCAAAATTAGATAATCCTTTAATTATAGATTCATTAGAAATGTTAAGAGCTAAGGATGTACATATAGCAGCTAAAGAGTTAAGTACATTATGTTCTCCAGGAACATTTAAGGCTATAGAAAATAACATATGATCATTTTTATATAAATCATAAGAACCACAACCAAGAGAGTTATAAGTTATATTTTTAGCTTTATACTCACCATTATTTATTCCGTAAGTCATTATAGTACATTTGTGATTATTTAATATATCAGAAACATTACTATCATCACTATTGCATACAAGAAAACCATCCTCTGGTATGATATCTATAAATTTATTAAAAGTATCTTTTATGTGATTTATATCCTTATAAAAATCTAAATGGTCTGCATCTACATTTAATATAATTCCTATATAAGGATGAAATTTTAAGAAAGAGCCTTTATACTCACAAGCTTCGGTAACAAAGTAATCACTATTTCCAGCAAGAACATTACCCTCTATAACATCTAATTCGCCACCTACTAATATGGTAGGATCCACTTGTTCTTCAATTACAATATGGGCAAGCATTGAAGTTGTGGTTGTTTTGCCATGAGTACCAGCAACAGCTACATTATATTTATGGCCAAGCATAATTCTTCCTAAGAATTCAGCTCTATCCATCATAGGAATCTTTAGTTCAATGGCCTTTTGAAACTCAGGATTATCCTCACTGATAGCAGCAGTGTATACTATTAAATCTGAAGCCTGTATGTTATCTGCACTGTGTCCAATATATATATTTGCACCTTTATTTCTAAGTTTTTCAACCATATTTGAATTTTTCATATCTGAACCAGATACAGTATATCCGTTCTTAAGTAGAATCTCAGCAAGACCACTCATACTAATGCCACCAATACCAATAAAGTGAACTTTTTTATTTTTATCTTGTAAAAAATTAAAACTCATATAATAACAACTCCTATATAAAATATAATACTACATCCATGAATTTATATATTAAAACATAGTTATAGATCAACCTAATAACCATTGTATGTGTATAAAAATAAATGAATACCTAATATAAATTATATACAAAAATCTATATAAAAAACACATATATTTTATAAAGCTTCGTAATTTATATATCTTTAGGAAAAATGGATAAAAATATCTAAAAAATTTAAAAGAAAATTCAGAAAAAGGCTTTTCGGATAGGAATAAATATGTTAAAATAAAAACAAAGTTAGAGATGGTTTTTAAGCATAATAACTAATTATATTTATTAAGTATCTAATTAAAAAAGATAGATATTTTCTAAGTATATGCATATTTAATATCAATTACAATAACTACTAGGGCATGAGGCTAGTAGAAATTTTCTGGAGGAGTGTGTTAAAATGTTAACAATTGGTCTGAGAGAATATGTAAATTGGCAACTAAATATTAATGGTGAAGAAGAGGATAAAATGCTCAATACTTGTGAAGAGAATGACATCATGGGTATGGAGTTTGAATATTTATTGTGGCAATTTAGATTATAAATTGCTAAGTCTATTTTAAAATCCCTATAATAATCGTAAAAGGGGGCGTCGCAAAAT
>NZ_DLNT01000034.1:0-13863 GCF_002477055.1 Clostridium sp. UBA7503 | reverse complement strand
CCGCATCTCTCAGCGACAAGATTTATCTTACCATGATTTATTCTTATAAAATCCACCTAATATTCTTTTTACATAAAATTATTCTTATATATCTTCTATTTTCATTTAAATGCTACCTTATCCTAATGTTGATACACTAGGTAAAGTATTAGTTTATATTCTATTATTTTTACTATTTATTTAAAATATAGTATATTAATTTGAATTTTTATTATAGGTAAGCACACAACAATATCATTATTACTGCTACTTATTATAATGTATTTAGTCTTATTATCAAAATACTAATTCCCTTGAAGCCCGCATGAATAAAACAACTATTTAACTAGTTAACTATATAAAAGGTAATCTATATAAATATTTATATAGGAAACTAGATAAAGTTCCAACATATAGGTGATAAACTCGAATACCACGTTCCTAAAAAAGTTATACACTTAAATAAATAAAAATACACCACCTTTAATATAGATGGTGTATAACAAATTATATTTTAATTAAACTAATTAGTTCCTAAATTAAACTTATTTATTATTTTTATAAAATATAACATGATCTCTCCATTTTCCATTTATGTGTAGATATTCTTTACATGTACCTAGTTCATTAAATCCACATGCTTTTAAAACTCTTTGCGACTTTTCATTATCAACTAAAGTTGTTGCTTCTATTCTATGCAGTCCTAATTCTTCATAGGCATATGTTACAACTAAATTAACAGCTTCTTTCATATATCCATTTCCCTGATACTGTTCGTCCATAGAGTATCCTATGAATGCACTCTTAAATACGCCGTGCACTATATTATATATACGTATTCTTCCTATCATCTTCTCTTCTTTATATATTCCAAAGTGAGCTCCTTCACTCTTAATAAATTCTTTATAATTCTCTATTAAAGATTGCTTTTGAACTTCTACTGTATAAAATTCTTCATCTCTGTGTGGTTCAAATTTTGATAAAAAATCCTTATTTCTAGTATAATATTCTAATAGATCACTTGCATCATCAGAATTAAGAACTTTTATACTTACTTTATTTCCTTGAATTATAAGCTCCTTCTTATATGCATTGTTGTAAAATTCTTCTTCTACTATTCCAAATAATAAACTACCTTCATATTTAAATTTTGTTATAATACTATCTGATATATATCCTTCTAATTGAAATCCTAAGTTTGTAAAAGGAGTTAAACTTATTTTTTCATCACATATAATATTAACTTTATGAAGACCCTTGCTTTTTATTAAGTTATTTAGCATCAACTTTAGAGCATCTTGTAATGTTTTATTAGCATCTCTTCCACTTTTATAAAATTTTAATTTTATTATTACACCTTTATTCTCATGGTCCAAATCTAAGATTATAAATCTTCCTACTATAATTCCAGATGAATCTCTTATTATATATTTATTTGCTTCATCAGTTGCATTACTAATACTTACTTCCCTTTCACTGCTCAACTTCATTACCTCCCCTTTTAAAAATACTATAATTCCCTCTATATATTAGAAATACAAACAAGATAGAAATACTTAAGCTTATTGGTATTAAATAAAAAGTTTTTGCTGTCCCTATAATATCATTTAATCTTCCCATAATAAGATTTAGAATCATACTTATAGTGCTTGATAACGTTAAAATTAATCCTGTTATATATGAACTATTATCTTTAAAAACCTTACTAATAGTAGCTACTACTGTAGGATATGCTATTGCAAAGAATAGTCCTGTTATACATATTAAAATGAGAGCACTATGCCCAACGATTAGAGCAATTATTAATAATACACATGCAATTAGTAAAGAATATAAAACTGATTGTAAGTATCCTAACTTTTCAGCTATAAACCCACCTAATAATCTACCTATAGTAAGTAAAAAGAAAAAGGCTGACAAAAACATAGCTCCACTACTGCTAGTATAGTTATAACTTTCTATGAGGAAATTAACTATCCAATTAGACATCCCCATTTCTGCAAACACGTATGTTCCTAATGCTATAGCATACATATACATATACTTTTCTTTAAAAGCTATAGCTATATTAAATTTATTTTCTTTTTTAGTTATATTAAAATTAGGGATTTTTATAAAGAAAAATATTATTAATACTACAATAAAAATCATTGCTATTCCAAAGAATACACTTCTCCAACTTACTCCATTGTCTAAAATGTTTCCAATAGCAAATTGTCCTACCGTAGATCCAAATCCATAAAAACAATGAGCTGAATTCATCATTATTGCTTGGAATGTAATAAATAGCGCTGGTATTAGCGTATTTACTCCAATCATTACAAAAGCAATACCCATGTTTATTAAAAACATTCCAATTAATAGTATTGTATAAGTTTTAGAGAAAGCTACTATTAAAACAGAGGCTATAATAGTGAATAGCCCGGTACAGATTACATTTCTTTGTCCAAATTTTTCACATAGTAGTCCACCTATATAAGTAAATATTATATATCCTAAAGAACATACCGATAAGAGCATGCCCATACTTGTATTATTCGTATTAAAAGTATCCTTAAATACAGGGACAAATATTCCCTTGGTGTTATCGACTATAGCAATTACAGCCATAATAATAAATATAAATATTGTTATGGCAAAACTTTGGTTTTTCTTCACTAACATCACTCCTTTTTCAATGATATTATATCATAATTAATATATGTTTTTATTGAATTGAATTCTTTATTTTTTATAGCTATTAAGTAAAATAATTATCATAACAAAAATATACTATTGTATATATTAATTCATTAATTAATATAAAAAAGATATAAATATGAATAGGAATAATAGGCAAGTATTCAAATCAAGAATGGCTGATATATTAACCTATTGTAATATTGACATATGTTATCATCTATGTTTAATTTAAACTATAGGATATATTTCCTTAATTTAATATGTGTCAACAATATGTAAAGCTTATCTAAAATGAAAGGGGATAGTCTCATGATAAAAAAAGAAGAAATAAAAGAAAGAGTTAATGAGTTAATACCTGAGCTCATAGACTCTATAAAGGAAGCTGTAAGTTTTAGAAGCGTTATAGACGAGGATAACCCTAATTATCCATTTGGTAAAAATATAGACGATTGTTTAAAAAGCACCTTAAATTTATGTGAGTCTTTAGGCTTTAAAACTTACTATGATAAAGATGGTTACTATGGTTATGCAGAAGTTGGCCAGGGCCATGAATTAGTTGGAGTTCTTGGCCACTTAGATGTAGTTCCTGAAGGAGATTTGAATTCTTGGACATACCATCCATACGAATTAACCATAGTTGATGATAAAATATATGGAAGAGGAACTCAAGATGATAAAGGTCCTACTATAGCTTGCATATATGCAGTAAAAGCTTTATTGGACTTAGGAATCAAATTAAATAAAAGGATAAGATTTATATTTGGAACAGATGAAGAAAATCTTTGGAGAGGTATTAATAAATATAAAGAGAATGGTGAAGAGATTCCTGCTATGGGGATAACTCCCGATAGTGAATTCTTCTGTATAAATGCAGAAAAAGGATTACTTCAATCTACTTTAACTTGTAAAAATAGTTCTAATTTAACTTTAAGTGCAGGAAATGCATTTAATTCAGTTCCTGATAACGCTACATATACAGGAACTGCAGAAGAAGTTAATACTCTTAAAAACGTGTTAAACAGTTTAAATTATAAATATATTTTAAATCAAAACTCTATTTCTGTTATTGGAAAAGGTGTTCACTCTGCAGATAGTACTGAGGGGATTAATGCTATTTCTAGACTGGCTATAGCTTTAGAAAAAATGGGCTCATCATCTAACTCAATAAAATTTATAGCCAATGTAATTGGTGAAGATGTTGCAATTAAAAATCTCATACCAAAATGTGAAGATGTATCTGGAAAACTAACTGTAAATGTAGGTAAAATTGATTTAAATGAAGATATAGAAACTATATCTTTAGATATTAGAATTCCTGTTACCTATAAAAAAGAAGACATAGTTAATCCAATAAAGGAAAAAGCTTTAGAATATGGTTTAGAATATAATGAGTTTGACTGGATGGAATCTATATATGTTCCTGCAGACCATTTCTTAATTAAAACATTGAAAGAAGTCTATGATGAAGAAACAGGATATGATGGAATACCAGAATCATCTGGTGGAGCTACTTATGCTAGAGCTATAGATAACTGTGTAGCCTTTGGTATGGTATTCCCTACCTCTGAAAAAACAGAACATCAACCAAATGAATTTATAACTATGCATGATTTAGTTAAAGCTACAGAAATTTATGCCTTAGCATTATATAAACTGGCTAAATAAGCTGAATTCTTAGAGCTTTATTCTTTAGAAATTGTTATCAATAGTCGTAATTGCTTTACCTGTCATAAAAAATGGAAGTATTAGTTCAAGTAATTATCGGATAAACATAATTTTTTAAATAAGAATCCGTCAATTATTATACTGACGGATTTTTATATTATAAACTTAAATAAGCAATTACACTCTGATAAAGGTATATTTTAATTAATGTTGATTTTTATTAGATTCCTTTTAATTAGCTTTCTTTAAGTAAGTCCTTTATTACTTCTCCACCTATTATCATTCCTGCCACTGGTGGCACAAAAGATATACTCCCTGGTATTTGTCTTTTTATAGCACACTTTTTAGTCCCACCTGTACATACACACCCTGTTTTACAAGTAACCACATCATCTTGTTTTGGTTTTGTAGGCATCTCCTCAGAGTAAACTACCTTAAGGGATTTAATCTCTCTTTTTCTAAGTTCATGTCTCATAACCTTTGCAAGTGGACACACTTTAGTATCATATATATCTGCAACTTTAAATTGTGTAGGATCAAACTTGTTTCCTGTACCCATAGAGCAGATTATTTTTATACCCTTTTCATTACAATACTCTACTAGAGCAATCTTTGCTGATACAGTATCTATAGCATCTACAACATAATCAATATCATCAGTAATTATTTCTGAAATGTTTTCTTTAGTAACAAAAACTTGATGAGTTATTACATTGCATACTTTATTAATTGAAAGAACTCTATCTTTCATAGCCTTAACTTTTACTTTTCCTACAGTATCATAAGTTGCATGTATTTGTCTATTTAAATTAGTTAAACAAATAGTATCATCATCAACTAAAACAATAGTTCCAACACCTGCTCTTACTAATGCTTCTACTGTAAAGCTCCCTACTCCACCTACTCCAAATACTATAATCTTACTACCTTTTAATTTATTTAAACCATCTTTTCCTATTAATAGCTCTGTTCTTGATAATGAATGTTGTAACATTTTTGCATCTCCTTAATATGTGGTATTTACCTTATAACCTTAAAGATATTTTTAACTTTTTCTTTTAAATTATAAATAAATACATAAATTTTTATTCTTTGAATATATCAATTTTATATTTTTTAATAATATAATTCAACTATGTATTTATGTTAAGTATTTCTAAAGCTTAGTACAAGCTAAGAATTCTGTTTTTATTTCCAACTTTATATACTCAAAAAAGCTAAATCTTATAAAAGTAATTACACTTTTTAAGATTTAGCTTTTTAATTTAGATGAAATACAAATAAGTTTTACCTTTAATTTACCTTAGCTTAATTCATGAACAAAGATTCCACTTCTTAATTTTGGTTCAAACCAAGTTGATTTAGGAGGCATAACTTCTCCAGCATCAGCAATGTTCATAAGTTCTTCTATGCTTGTTGGATTCATAGAGAACGCAACTTTCATTCCTTCAGCTACTCTTCTTTCAAGTTCTTTAAGACCTCTGATTCCACCAACAAAATCTATTCTATCACTTGTTCTTGGATCTTCTATAGCAAGTATTGGTCTTAGAAGATTTTCTTGTAGTATAGATACATCTAAACTCTTAACTGGATCTTTTGAATCATAAGTTCCATCTATAGCAGTTAACTTATACCACTTGTTATCTAAGTACATTCCAAAATAACCTTTTCCTTCTGGTCTGTACTGGCCTTCTCCCTTATACTCTTCTACAGTAAACTTCTCAGAAACTTTATTTAAGAATTCTTCACTAGAATTTCCATTTAAATCTTTTACTACTCTGTTATAATCCATTACATATAAATCATCTGCTGGGAATATAACTGATAGGAAAAAGTTGAATTCCTCTTCTCCTGTATAGCTAGGATTTGCTTCTCTTCTCATTTTACCTACTTTTACAGCGGATGCGGCTCTATGGTGACCATCAGCTATATAAAGATATTTAACTGATTTAAATAATTCTTCTAATCTTTTTGCAGTTTCAGTATCATTTATAACCCATACAATATGAGATATTCCATCTTCGGAAACGAAGTTGTATTCTGGCTCTTTAGCAGTCCATGAAGCAACTATTTCATCAATTTCTCCTACATTTTTATATGTTAAGAAAATTGGACCTGTATTTGCATTACAATGGTCAACGTGATTAATTCTATCTTGCTCTTTTTCAGCTCTAGTATGCTCATGTTTTTTAATTATATCATTCATATAATCATCTATAGAAGTACATCCAACTATACCAGTTTGAACTCTTCCATCCATGATTTGTCTATAAATATACATGCTTGGAGCATTATCTTGAATATAAGTTCCATCTTCTCTCATCTTGTCTAAAGTTTTTCTAGCTGTGTTATAAACTATTTCATCATATTGATTTGTTTCTACTGGTAAATCAATTTGTGCTTTATCAACATGTAGGAAAGAGTAAGGGTTTCCTTTAACCATTTCCCTAGCTTCTTCTGTGTTCATAACATCATAAGGAAGAGCTGCTACTTTGTCAACTAGCTCTTTTGTTGGTCTTATGCTTTTAAAAGGTCTTACAACTGCCATATTTTTTCCTCCTACGTAATTAATATTATTTAAAGAAATCGAATATAGTTTGAACTATTTCTTCACCTATTCTTGTTTGAGCTTCTACTGTAGCTGCTCCAATGTGTGGTGTAACTGATACTCTTGGGTGGTTAATTAGCTCTTCATTCTTAGTTGGTTCAACTTCAAATACATCAACGCCTGCTCCTCTTAACTTTCCACTATTTAAAGCTTCAAGTAAAGCAGCTTCATCTACAACTCCACCTCTAGCACAGTTAATTAGTACAGCTCCATCTTTCATCATATCAAGTTGAGCTTTACCTATTGTAGCTCCTTGCTCTTTTATGAATGGTATATGAAGAGATATATAATCAGATTTAGATAATACTTCTTCTAAAGTACCATATTCATATTTATCATACCCTTCAGCTTTACCAAGGATATCAGTATACATAATTTTCATTCCTAATACTTCAGCTTTTTGAGCTAAACATTTAGAAATTCTTCCGAAACCTATTAAGCCTAAAGTTTTTCCACTTAACTCAATACCTTCATATTTTTTCTTTTCCCATTTTCCTTCTCTCATAGTCACATTTGCAGTACTTACAAATCTAGAAACTGCAAACATATGAGCTAGTGCAAGTTCTGCAACTGATGCACTACTAGAATTAGGAGTGTTAGCAACTCTTATTCCTTTTTCAGTAGCATATGCTACATCTATATTATCTACACCTACTCCACCACGGATTATTAATTTTAATCTTCCTGTTTCACAAGCTTTATCTATTATTGGTTGTCTAACCTTTGTAGCACTTCTTACTACTACTACATCGAAGTTTTGTAAAGCTACTCCTAATTCTTCAGGCTCATAAAATTTCTCTATAACTTCATATCCATTATCTTTTAATACCTGTATTCCACTTTTCTCCATGCCATCAGTAACTAATACTCTTATCATGATGATACCCTCCTAAAATAAAATTAATTAATAATTAATTATTTAAAATCTAACTTTATCCACATACATTAAGTATATAAATTGAAAACTTATAAATCCTAAACTTGTATATGAATCTTTATTACTTGAAAATTAAGAAGGGAATTACCCCTTCTTAATTATTCAAGTCCTAATATTTCGTTAATGTTCTTTAATAATTCTTCAATTTCTGCTGGAGTAGTCTCTGCCATGTGAGCTATTCTAAAAGTCTTATCTTTTAACTTTCCGTATCCATTAGAAATTTGATATCCTCTTTCTCCTAGAGCTTTGTTTAAATCTGCAACATCAATATTTCTAGTATTCTTTATGTTAGTTAAAGTGTTAGACATATATCTTTCATCTGGTAATATTTCAAAGTATTTTCTTGCCCATGCTCTAACAATTTCTCCGCCTTCTATGTGTCTTGCATATCTCTTATGAAGACCTTCTTTATTTATAATCTTATCAAGTTGATACTCTAATGCAAACATGTGAGATAATGAAGGTGTTGATGGATATTGATAATCTTTCTTTTGAATGTATTCATATAATGCTAAAAGATCTAAGTATAATCCTCTATGTGGAACTTGTTTTGCTCTCTCTATAGCTTTTTTAGAGAAAGTACACATTGACATTCCTGGAGGAAGTCCTATAGCTTTTTGAGTTGAAGTAATACAAATGTCTACTCCCCATTCATCTACTTTTAATTCTGTTCCTGCAGCTGAGCTTACAGTATCTAAACAGAATACAACCTCTGGATATTTTTTCACTACTTTAGCTATTTCATCTAGTGGGTTCATAACACCAGTTGAAGTTTCATTGTGAGTAACTGTTATTAAATCATATTTCCCAGTGGCTAAAACTTCATCTACTTGCTCTGGAGTTGTTGGTGTACCCCATTCAACTTCATATAAATCTGCTGGTACATTGTTAGCTACAGCCATTTCATACCATCTCTTACCAAAAGCACCTACAGCAAAAACTGCAGCTCTCTTAGCTGTGCATGAACGAACAGCACCTTCCATAAGCCCACTACCAGAAGTAGTTGAAAGTAATATTTCTTCTTTTGTATTAAATATAACTCTCATGTAATCACTAATTTGTCTTTGTATCCTTGATGCCTCTTTGCTTCTGTGTCCTATCATTGGTGTAGCCATTTTTTCTAATACGTCTTGTGCCACATCAACTGGACCTGGTATAAATAATCTCTTGTGCATGATTCACCCTCCTAAAATAAAGTAAACTTTATAATTTCCAATATCTGATTTGAAATCAATTACATTTTAACATTTTTCCATAGGTTTCTCAACCATAATAAATTAAATATTGGGATATATTATTATAATTTAAATTTTTATTAAGTTTTTGGAAATATAATACTTATTTCAATCTGATTTCTTTGTATATTTCATCAAATATATCTTTTACACAATGTCCTCTTACAAAATTAGAGCAATTATTACAACTTTGTTCTAATTGCATAAGTATTTCATTTGGATAATATGATCTCTCATTATAAAACGAACAGTTTTGGGCAACTCTACTTTTAATTTCATTGGACATCATTACTTTAACACTCCTATGTATTATAATATTATATCTTCTGTACTATCCTATATTTTATACCTACTTTTTAATTTAATAATCGAAACAATCTAAAACAGATTCTGTTTCTCTACAATACCTTACAATTAAACACTGTCCTAAGTTTCTAGGACATTTTTTGCACATACAATTAACTTCCTTTCCATCACATTTATTTTGTTTAAAATCAGGACATTTCTCACAATTATAAACTACTATATCCATTACCATTTTCATTTCCTCTTTCTAATTTAAAATATTTCATTATTGTTTAACCTACATAATTAAACTAGTTTAAAATAATATTATCTATATGATTATTTGTGCTTAAAATTAAAATAATTATAATATAAATACTATAGTTATCACTTATAAAAATTGATATACTATAGAAGTAAAGCCTTATATATATTAAAAATATACACCTTTATTTGAAGAGTGTAAATAAATTTAAGGGAGTTGATTATTATAAAAGACTTTACCACTAGAATTTTACTACCCTATAAACTATTTCTATGTCTTAGTGGAATATTAATAATAGTATCTTTTCTTTTTAACTCACCACATAACATATTCATTGGATTAAGAAATATAATCTTAAACCCAGATATACTCATAACAGATTACATGGAAATTGGTGGTGTTGGTGCAACTTTCGTTAACTGTGCACTTTTGATTATATTTTATGTAATAATGCTAATTTTTTTAAACGTTAAACCCTCAGGAACTATAATTGCAGGTATATTTACAGTAAGTGGTTTTTCCCTTTTCGGTAAAAACATTTTAAATATCTGGCCTATTATATTTGGTATTTGGTTGTACTCCAGATTTCAAAAGGAACCATTCTCAAATTATATAGTTACTGCACTTTTTGGAACAACCTTATCTCCAGCTTTAATTCAACTAATTGGTACTACTACAATACCTCTTTATCTATCTGTTATGATAGGTATACTTATTAGTATAGTAATAGGTTTTTTACTTCCACCCTTAGCTTCTGCTTGTATGAGAATACATCAAGGATATAGCCTTTATAATGTAGGTCTAGCTGCAGGATTAATAGGTACAGTATTAATGTCTTTACTTAGAGCTTTTGGGATTGACTTTGAAAGTAGAATTATATGGTCTACAGGCAATAATGTTCCTTTTATTATATTATTTTCAATGATATTTTTAGCTATGATAACTTTAGGTTTTTACTATAATGGTAATAGCTTTAAAAACATTGCAAAAATAACGAGACATTCTGGTAGATTACTTACAGATTTTTATCTTATTTTTGGTGAAGGAGTTACTTTAATAAATATGGGTATTCTAGGACTCTTTTCAATGTTTTTAGTTGTTTTAGTAAATGGTGACTTGAATGGTCCAACTTTAGGTGGTATATTAACTATTGTTGGGTTTGGAGCCTTTGGTAAGCATCTAAAAAATATAATCCCTATAATGTTTGGTATAATATTATGTACTTTCTTTAATATTTGGGAAATAAACTCGCCTAGTGTTATTCTAAGTTTACTTTTTGGCACAACTCTAGCTCCGATTGCTGGTTCTTTTGGATGGCTGTGGGGAATAATTGCAGGAGTATTGCATGCTTGCCTAGTAATGAATATCACATATTTACACGGTGGAATGATTTTATATAATAATGGCTTTTCAGGTGGCCTTGTATGTATGTTCTTACTACCACTAATTTCTGCATTTAGAAAGGAATATTAATTATGAAACACTTACGTCAAAGAAATATAAAAATACTTAGTGAGCTAACTAGTTACTTAGTTAGAATTGGCTGTAGTGATCTACATATAGATTTTAATACTAAGGGTGATATTACCTATATCAGCTTTACCAGCGTAAATC
This sequence comes from Clostridium sp. UBA7503, assembly GCF_002477055.1. Classification (NCBI taxonomy): domain Bacteria; kingdom Bacillati; phylum Bacillota; class Clostridia; order Eubacteriales; family Clostridiaceae; genus Clostridium; species Clostridium sp. UBA7503. The sequence continues at coordinate 2,593 of NZ_DLNT01000034.1, read as the reverse complement.
CTAATATTAGTGAACAAATACTAACTGATTTGACATCTCAGTTAAATATGCCAAGGAGACAAGATATTGAGGAGTATTACTGGGCTCTTAATGGAGATAATGATTCCTCTTCTGAATTAAGTCTAGTAGGCATGATGACTGATTCTGTGGATGTAAACTACACTAATGATGTATTAAAAATTAGTTTAACTAGATTAAAATAATTTTTAATACATTTTATAAAAATAAGTATAGGTAATAAAACTTACCTATACTTATTTTAAATTTTTAGCTAATAAAGCAGCTCCAATAGCTCCAGCAAATCTTGCACTATCTTTTGTTTTAACCTGTGAGCCTAATTTTTCAGATAAACTATTTACTATATATTCACAGTTGCAAAGTCCACCTGTTAAAAAATAATTTTGTGCAGTAGAATGCTTACCACATATGGTGGCTACTTTACTTACGATTGAATCTACAACAGCAAATGCAATATCTTCCTTCTTTCTACCAGTTCCTATTAAACTTATAACTTCCGATTCCGCAAATACAGTACACATAGAACTTATACTTGCATCCTTTCCATCAGTTGCTAACTTACATAATTCATTTATATTTACTCCTAATGTATTAGCCATAATCTCCATAAATCTTCCTGTTCCTGCAGAGCACTTATCATTCATTGTAAAATTCGTTATAAGTCCTCCTTCTACAGTTATAACCTTGGTATCCTGACCACCAATATCTACTACAGTGCAATCTTCATCATATATATAAGCAGCTCCTTTACCATGACACGTTATCTCAGTTACAGTCTTATCTGCATAGGGAACCGATACCCTACCATAACCTGTAGCTATGATTTTTCTATTTTTTTTGCTTATACCTTCATCATGTAATATGCTTTCTATTTTTTTAGCAGTTTCTAAACTACTCCATCCTGTAGGGATTACAAAAGTATTATTTATTATATCATTTTCAAATATAGCTACCTTTGCAGCTGTTGATCCTATATCTATACCGATGTAAAACATATGCTCCCCCTTAACTTACACTTTAATTAACTTTCTACATAAACAAAATCTCTTTAAAAAAGCCCAACATATGAACGTTGAGCCATGAAAAGGAAAATATTATGTTTTAGAAATTGTTTAGATATCTGATTACATTATTATATTATCATACTATTAGGCTTTATAGATTTTGAATTTTAAATAGTAATTCACTCTTCTATTACATATCTAAATGGATACTAAAACTTCTACTGGTTTAGTAAGCTCTATAAAATTTTCACCTAAACTACACTCATATGCAAATATATCAACTCCATTACCTTTAGCAAACCTTAATGCATCCGCAAATGCCTTATCCATTTTTTCATTTGGTTTAAAAGTACTTATATTATCCATTTGATTTAAAAATATAACTCCTGCACCTCTACCTGAATTTTTCACCTCTATTAACTCTAAAAGATGTTTACGCCCTCTATCCGTAGGTGCATCTGGAAACATACTATGTCCATTTTCCTCTAAAGTTACCCCTTTAACCTCTAAGTAATATTCTTCTCCACCATCATTAGTTAACTTAAAATCAAATCTACTATTACCAAAAGTTTTTTCCCTACATACAGTCGTATAACTTTCTAAGCCCTTAATCTTCTTATTTATTAATGCTTCTTCTACAATTTTATTTGGAGCTTGAGAATCTATGTTTATTAACTTTCCATTTTTATATCCACCAATTAGGCTAAATCTAGTCTTTCTATTAGCTCCATTCTCTGTTCTTATTAATACATTGCATCCTGGAATTAGAATTTCTCTACATCTTCCGGTATTAGGTACATGCACCAACTCTTCTTTACCATCTATTATTACATATCCTTGAAATCTATTAGGTCTTCTTACAAATTCAACAACCCTAGTTTCTTTATCAAAAATCATATTTTTATCCTCCATGTTTAGATAAAATTTATCCACAAATAAGCTAAAATTCTTTAGAGTTTATCCACTTATAATTCTAATATGTTACTAATTATTTGATTTTATAAGTATTTATCTATAGCTTTATTTTAATTATACTATGATTAAAATAAATTTAGTATGATATTGTTCTTATATTAAATAATAAGAAAACCTCCTGTTTATAAAAACAGAAGGTTTTCTTATCTATATCATCTGGGGTGGAGGATGGGACTCGAACCCACGACAACCAGAACCACAATCTGGCGCTCTACCAACTGAACTACATCCACCATATTTGGAGCGGGTGAAGGGAATCGAACCCTCGTAACTAGCTTGGAAGGCTAGCACTCTACCATTGAGTTACACCCGCATATTGGAGCGGAAGACGAGATTCGAACTCGCGACGTTCACCTTGGCAAGGTGACGCTCTACCACTGAGCCACTCCCGCATAATCAAAATTTTATTTTTAGACATAAAAATAACTGAATCACATTATACTTGCCTGCTTTAATTTAGCTCATATCTAATTCAGCATATTTATAATATTGGTGGCTCACCGGGGGATCGAACCCCGGACACCATGATTAAAAGTCATGTGCTCTACCGACTGAGCTAGTGAACCACGTTAAAAACCTGGCAACAACCTACCCTC